>JALVPS010000387.1 GCA_027031685.1 Gammaproteobacteria bacterium
TCATGGGCTACGCGGCGCAGAACTCGGAGCGCTTCGGCCAGTACTACATCGCCCTGCTGTTCTTCAACCTGGCCCTGCTGGTGCTGCTGGCGGGGCTGGTGGTGGTGCGCATCCTGGCCGTGGTGCGCGACCTGTTCCGCCGCCGCCAGGGGGCGCGCCTCACCTGGCGACTGTTACTCATGTTCATCTTCGCCGCCCTGGGGCCGGTGCTGGTGGTGTACGTGTTCTCGGTCAAGTTCCTCACCAGCGGCATCGACAGCTGGTTCGACGTGGACGTGGAGCACTCCCTGGAGCAGGCCCTGGAGCTGAGCCGCCTGTCCCTGGACCACCGCATGCAGGCCCACCTCGATGAGGTGCAGCGCGTGGCGCGCCGGTTGGTGGAGGTGCCGGACGTGCTGGTGGGCCTGTCGCTCAACGACTTCCGCCTCGACCTGGGCGCGCGCGAGCTGACCCTGCTGGGCTTCAAGAACCGCATCATCGCCACCAGCACCGAGCAGAACGCCCTGGTGGTGCCGCGTTTCCCCAGCGACGACATCATGGTGCAGCTGGCCCAGGGCAAGGACTACGTGGGGCTGGAGCCGGCCCCGGACGGTGGACTGCAGATCCGCGTGGTGGCGCGCCTGCCGCAGGGCCAGCCCCTGGCCGAGCCGCGCATCCTGGTGGCGGTGTTCCCCCTGTCGGCGCGCATGAGCCGGCTGGCGGAGAGCGTGCAGCAGGCCTATACCAAGTACAAGGGGCTGGCCTTCCTGCGCCGTCCGCTCAAGCAGAACTTCCAGATCACCCTGTCGCTGGTGCTGCTGGTGTCCACCCTGTTTGCGGTGTGGGCGGCCTTCTTCCTGGCCCGCCGCCTGCTGTCGCCCATCCTGGAGCTGGCCGAGGCCACGCGCCGCGTGGCGGAGGGCGACTACCAGCAGCACATCGAGGTCGCCCAGCACGATGAGCTGGGTTTCCTGGCACAGTCCTTCAACGAGATGACCGAGGCCATCCGCCAGGCGCGCGAGGCGGCCGAGATCAGCCAGCAGCTGGTGGAGAACCAGCGCAGTTATCTGCAGACCGTGCTGCGCCACCTGTCTTCCGGCGTGCTCACCCTGGACAGCACGCTGCGCATCCGCACCGCCAACGACGCCGCCGACCAGATCCTGGAGATGGACCGGCCATTGCAGTCCATGGTCGGCCAGCACCTGGCCGACGTGGCGCGTGCCCGGCCCGTGCTGCAGGCCTTCTACGATCAGATCGTGCCGGAACTGCTGCGCGACGCCCCCGAGTGGCAGAAGGAGGTGCACCTGTTCGGCGAGGCGGGGCGCAAGATTCTCATCTGCCGCGGCGCGCGCCTGCCCGACCAGCAGGGTAACGAGGCCGGGCAGGTGATCGTCATGGACGACGTGACCGACCTGATCACGGCCCAGCGCGACGCCGCCTGGGGCGAGGTGGCGCGGCGCCTGGCGCACGAGATCAAGAATCCCCTCACCCCCATCCAGCTGTCCGCCGAGCGGCTGGCCCACAAGTTGGGCCGCTCGCTGCCGCCCGACCAGGCCGGGATCCTGCAGCGCGCCACCGGCACCATCGTGCGCCAGGTGGAGGCCATGCGCGACATGGTGAATGCCTTCCGCGACTATGCCAGCACGCCGCCGGCGCAGATCACCCTGTTCGACTTCAACCAGCTGGTGCGTGAGGTGGTGGATATGTACAGCGGCTACGCCGACCACATCGAGTTCGTCACCCGCCTGGCGCCCGGCCTGCCGCCGCTGCAGGGGGATGCCGGGCGCCTGCGGCAGGTGCTGCACAACCTCATCAAGAACGCCCTGGAGGCCATCGGCGAACGGCCGGGGCGCATCGAGCTGGCCACCCGTCATGTGGAGTCCAGCAAGGGACACTATGTAGAATTGACCGTCAGGGACAACGGCCCCGGCATCGCCGAGGACCTGCTGCCGCAGTTGTTCGAGCCGTATGTCACCAACAAGCACAAGGGCACCGGGCTGGGGCTGGCGATCGTCAAGAAGATCGTCGAGGAACACGGCGGCATGGTGACCGCGCGCAACGCCCCCGAGGGGGGTGCCGAATTCATCATCCGCCTGCCGGAGCGATACCGGCCCAAGACCACCCCCGCCGAGCCGACGGAGGCCGCAGCATGAGCGCACGATACATCCTGGTAGTGGACGACGAGCCCGAGATCCGCAGCTCGGTGAAGGATATCCTGGAGGACGAGGGCTTCGAGGTGGGGGGGGCGGCCAGCGCCGCCGAGGCGCGCGAGATGCGCCAGGCGCGCACGCCCGACCTGGTGCTGCTGGACATCTGGATGCCCGGCGAGGACGGCGTGACCCTGCTCAAGGACTGGAAGGAGAAGGAGGGGCTGCCCTTTCCGGTGGTCATGATGTCCGGCCACGGTACGGTGGAGACGGCGGTGGAGGCCACCCGCCTGGGGGCCTTCGACTTCGTGGAGAAGCCACTGTCTCTGGCCAAGCTGCTGCGCGTGGTGGAACAGGCCCTGGCCGCCGGCCGCCCGGGACCCGTCGTGCCGTCCGCTTCCGGCGCGCCCATGCGTGTGCCGCTGGTGGAGCCGGTGGGCAACAGCCGCGTCATGGCCCAGCTGCGCGAGCAGTGCCGGCGCGCCGCGCAGCACGCCTCGCCGGTGCTGCTGGTGGGCGAGGCGGGCGCCGGCAAGAGCTTCTGCGCGCGCTATATCCATGCCCTCAGCCCGCGCGCCGAGCAGCCCTTCATCGAGGTCTCGCCCGGTTCGCTGGCCGAGGAGGCGGCCACCGTCGAGCTGTTCGGCGAGGTCGGCAAGGCGCCTGGCCTGCTGGAACAGGCCGGCGCCGGCACGCTGTACTTCAACGAGATCGCCGATCTCGACCTGGAGGTGCAGGGCCTGCTGCTGGCGGTGCTGGAGCAGGGCAGCTTCTCGCGCGTGGGCAGCCCCCACCAGCAGCCGCTGCAGGCGCGCATCATGGCCTCCACCCAGTACGACCTGCTCGAGCGGGCCAAGGAGGGGCTGTTCCGCGAGCCGCTCTACTACCACCTGAACGTGCTGCTGCTGAAGGTGCCGCCGTTGCGCGAGCACGCCGAGGACGTGCCCGACCTGCTCAAGTTCTACGTGGACTACTTCAACACCCAGGAGGGGCTGCCCTACCGCCACTTCACGCTGGCGGCGCAGAACTATCTGCGCTATTACAGCTGGCCGGGCAACATCCGCCAGCTGCGCAACCTGGTGCAGCGCCTGCTCATCCTGGGCGAGGGCGGCGAGATCGGCCAGGCCGAGGTGGAGGAGGCGCTGGTGCGCGACCGCGTGGCCCAGGCCCAGCTCACCGCCGGCCTGCCCAAGGAGGTGATGGAGCTGCCCCTGCGCCAGGCGCGCGAGGTATTCGAGCGGGAGTACCTGAGCCGCCAGCTGGAGCTGGTGGGCGGCAACGTGAGCCGGCTGGCGGAGCGGGTCGGTATGGAGCGCACCCACCTGTACCGTAAAATGCGCAGCCTGGGCATCTCGCCCAAGAAGCATCAGTAAGCGTTCCGGCGCTGCGGGCACGACATCATGCAGATCATCATCCTCGGGGCCGGCCAGGTCGGCTCCTCCCTCGCCCAGCACCTCTCCAGCGAGGCCAACGACATCACCGTGGTGGACCACGACGGCGCCGTGCTGCGCGAGCTGCAGGAGCGGCTCGACCTGCGCACCGTCATGGGGCGCGGCTCGCACCCGGACGTGCTGGAGCGGGCCGGGGCGGCGGATGCCGACATGATCGTGGCGGTCACCAACAGCGACGAGGTGAACATGGTGGCCTGCCAGGTGGCCTACACCCTGTTCCACACCCCCACCAAGATCGCCCGCGTGCGCACCGCCTCCTACCTGCAGCACGAGGACACCCTGTTCAGGCAGGATGCGCTGCCGGTGGACGTGCTCATCTCCCCCGAGCAACTGGTGACCGACTACATCTACCGCCTCATCCGCCACCCGGGCGCGCTGCAGGTGGTGGACTTCGTGGGCGGGCGGCTGGAGATGGTGGCGGTGCGGGCCTACTACGGTGGGGCGCTGGTGGGCCACGAGCTGCGCGAGCTGGCCGAGCACACGCCGGGCATCCACACGCGGGTGGCGGCCATCTTCCGTCACGGCAGGCCCATCAAGCCCACACCGGACACGGTCATCGAGCCGGACGACGAGGTGTTCTTCCTGGCCGCGCCCAAGAACGTGCGCGCCGTGACGCGCGAGCTGCGCGAGCTGGACAAGCCCTACAAGCGCATCATGATCGCCGGCGGTGGCAACATCGGCCGGCGGCTGGCGCGCAAGCTGGAGCAGCACTACCAGGTGAAGATCATCGAGCGTGACCCGGCCCGCTGCCGCATGTTGGCCGAGGAGCTGGATCACGCCATCATCCTGCGCGGCGATGCGGCCGCCGAGGACCTGCTGCGCGAGGAGAATATCGAGGCGGTGGACGTGTTCGTGGCCCTCACCAACGACGACGAGGCCAATATCCTGTCGGCCATGCTGGCCAAGCGGCTGGGCGCGCGCAAGGTGATGTCGCTGGTCAACCGCCCCAGCTATGCCCAGCTGGTGGAGAGCGGCATCGTGGACGTGGCCATCTCGCCCCAGCAGGTCACGCTGGGCGCCCTGCTCACCCACGTGCGGCGCGGCGACATCGTGGCCGTGCACTCGCTGCGGCGCGGCGCGGCCGAGGCGCTGGAGGCCGTGGCCCACGGCGACCGCAAGACCTCCAAGGTGGTGGGGCGGCGCATCGGCGAGATCCGCCTGCCGGAGGGCACGCAGATCGTGGCCGTGGTGCGCGGGGAACAGGCCATCATGGCCGATCCGGACACGGTCATCGAGCCGGAGGACCACGTCATCATCTTTGTCGCCGACAAGCGCCACATCGCCGATGTGGAGCGCCTGTTCCAGGTCGGGATCACCTTCCTCTGAGCCATGCAGGTGGCCGTCGTCCAGCGTGTCCTCGGGCTGCTGCTCATGCTGTTCAGCCTGTCCATGTTGCCGCCGGCCCTGGTGGGGCTCGTCTATCGCGATGCCAGCGTGGCGCCCTTCCTGCACGGCTTTCTCATCCTGGTGGCGGCGGGGGCGCTGGTGTGGTGGCCGGCGCGGCGCGAGCGGCGCGAGCTGAAGCTGCGCGACGGCTTTCTGGTGGTGGTGCTGTTCTGGTCCGTGCTGGGAGTGGCGGGCAGCGTGCCGCTGCTGCTGGCGGAGGCGCCGGCGGTCTCGCCCGTGGACGCCGTGTTCGAGTCGGTGTCGGCCCTGACCACCACCGGGGCCACCGTGCTCACCGGGCTGGACGGCCTGCCACGCAGCATCCTGTTCTACCGCCAGCAGCTGCAGTGGCTGGGCGGCATGGGCATCATCGTGCTGGCCGTGGCGGTGCTGCCCATGCTGGGAGTGGGCGGCATGCAGCTCTACCGCGCCGAAGCGCCCGGCCCGGTCAAGGACCACAGGCTCACGCCGCGCATCGCCGAGACAGCCAAGGCCTTGTGGTACATCTATCTGGCGCTCACCGTGGCCTGCATGGCGGCCTACTGGCTGGCCGGCATGGACGGCTTCGACGCCCTGGCCCACGCCTTCTCCACCGTGGCCATCGGCGGCTTCTCCACCCATGATGCCAGCCTGGGGTATTTCGACAGCCCAGGGGTGGAGGCGGTGGCGGTGGTGTTCATGCTGCTGGCGGGCATGAACTTCGCGCTGCACTTTCTGGCCTGGCGCGGGCGCAGCCTGCGGGCCTACCTGGAGGACGCCGAGTGGCGCGCCTACCTGTTCATCATCGGCGGGGTGACGGTGCTGGTGGTGCTCTACCTGCACTACACCGACACTTCCGCCAGTCTGCAGCACGCCCTCCGCGAGGGGGTGTTCCAGACCGTGTCGGTGGCCACCACCACCGGCTTCACCACGCGCGATTTCAGTCACTGGCCGGCCTTTCTGCCCGTGTTGCTCATCTTTCTCAGCTTCGTGGGTGGCTGTGCCGGCTCCACCGGCGGTGGTATGAAGGTGATCCGCGTGCTGCTGCTGTTCAAGCAGGGCGTGCGGGAGACGCGCCGCCTGATCCACCCCAACGCCACCCTGCTGGTCAAGATCGGGCGCACCTCGCTGGAGGACCGGGTGGTGGAGTCGGTGTGGGGCTTCTTCTCGGCCTACGTGTTCGTGTTCGTGGTGTTCATGCTCCTCATGATGGCCACCGGCATGGATCAGGTGACGGCCTTCTCGGCGGTGGCCGCCACGCTCAACAACCTGGGGCCGGGGCTGGGCGCGGTGGCGGCCAACTACGCCGCTATCGACGACGCCCAGAAGCTTATCCTGAGCGTGGCCATGCTCATGGGGCGGCTGGAGATCTTCACCCTGCTGGTGGTGCTCAGCCCCGGTTTCTGGAGGCGCTGATGGAGGCACTCAAGGCCAAGTGGGACGAGCGCTACCGCGCCCGCCAGCCGGGCGAGGCCGACCCGGCCTGGGTGCTGCGCGAGTACGCCCACCTGCTGCCGGCCGGGGGCGCGGCCCTGGACCTGGCCTGCGGGCTGGGCGACAACGCCATCTACCTGGCCCGCCGCGGCCTGCGCGTCACCGCCTGGGACATCAGCCCGGTGGCCATCGGCAAGCTGGCTGAGTACGCCGCCCGCGAGGGGCTGGCCATCGACGCCGCGGTGCGCGACGTGGAGGCCGAGCCGCCGCCCCCGCTGCGCTTCGACGTGATCGTGGTGAGCCACTTTCTGCATCGGCCGGGCCTCCCGGCGCTGGCCGCCGCCCTGCGCCCGAGCGGGCTGCTCTACTACCAGACCTGGACCGTGCACAAGCGCCTGGACGGCCCCGGCCCCAGCGACCCGCGCTTTCTGCTGCGGCCCAACGAGCTGCTGCGCGCCTTCTGCCACCTGCGCTTGCTCGCCTACCGCGAGGAGGGGCGCTGCGGCGACACCACGCGCGGCGTGCGCGACATCGCCGCCCTGGTGGCGCAACGGGAAGAGGCCCTGCCATGAACCGCATCGCGTCCCTGGAACGGCTGCTGGCGCAGGGGCAGGACAACGCCCTGCTGCGCTACGGTCTGGGCAGTGCCTACCTGCAGGCGGGCCAGGCGGCTGAGGCCGTGCCCCACCTGCGGCGCGCCGTCGAGCAGAACCCGCAGTACTCGGCCGCCTGGAAGCTGCTTGGCAAGGCCCTCACGGCGCTGGGGCGGGCCGAGGAGGCCATGGCTGCCTACCGGCAGGGCATCGCCGTGGCCGAGGCGCGCGGCGACAAGCAGGCCGCCCGCGAGATGGCGGTCTTCCTGCGGCGGCTGGAACAGGCCGGCGGTGACGGCTGAGCGCCAGCGCCTGCCGCGCGCCCTGCTCGCGCCGCGCCACTGGCCCACCTGGCTGGGGCTGGGCCTGCTGTGGGCGCTCACCCAGTGCCCCACCGCCTGGCGCCACGCCCTGGGGCGGGCCATCGGCCGCCTGGCCTGGCACGGCAACCGCAAGCGGCGCGAGGTGACCCTGGTTAACCTGCGGCTGTGCTTTCCGCACTGGGACGAGGCGCAGCGCGTGGCCGTGGGGCGCGCCCACTTCGCCGCCATGGGGCGCAGCCTACTGGACTATGGGCTGATCTGGTTCGCCAGCGACCGGCGCCTGCTCGACCACCTGCTGGTGGAGGGCTGGGAACAGGTGGAGGCGGCGCGCGCCGCCGGCCGCAACATCATCCTGCACGGCGCCCACTCGCCCGGGCTGGACTTCGGCGTGACCGCCATCGGCGCGCGCGCGCCGGGCGTGGGCCCGTACCACGCCCTCAAGAATCCGGTGGTGGACTGGTTCATGCTGCGCGGCCGGCGCCGCTTCGGTGGCGATCTGTTCGAGCGCGGCGACGGCATGCTGGCCTACACCCGCGCCCTGCGCCAGGGCAAGCTGCTGGTCATCTTCGCCGACGAGGACTACGGCCCGGATCGCTCCGTATTCGCTCCTTTCTTCGGCCAGCCCAAGGCCACTCTGCCCATGCCGGCGCGCCTGGCGCGGCTCGCCGATGCCGCCGTGTTGCCCTTCATGACCGGCTGGGACGCCGCCAGCGGCCGCTACCTGACGCGCATCGCCCCGCCCCTGGCCGACTTCCCCAGTGGCGATGTGGCCCGCGATGCCGCCGCCCTCAATGCCGGCCTGGAGGCCCTCATCGACGACTGGCCGGCCGAGTACCTGTGGACGCTCAAGCTGTTCCGCACCCGCCCCGACGGGGGGCGGGTCTATCCCTGACCGAGAACCCCCATGACCACCCTCGACTTAGACACCCTGCGCCAGGCCCTCCGCGACTTCGTCCGCGCGCGCGACTGGGAGCCCTTCCAGTCGCCCAAGAATCTCAGCATGGCCCTGATCGTGGAGGCCGCCGAGCTGGTGGAACACTTCCAGTGGCTCACCCAGCAGGAGAGCCGCGCGCTGCCGCCCGAGCGGCGCCGCGCCGTGGCCCACGAGATGGCCGACATCCTCATCTACCTGCTGCGCCTGGCCGACGTGCTGGACATCGACCTGCTGGCCGTCGCCGAGGAGAAACTGCGCATCAACATGGACAAGTACCCGGTCGAGCGGGTGCGGGGAAGTGCAAAAAAGTATGACGAATACTGAGTGCGGCGTCGTTTTGTGAGCGGTGCACGGTTCCCGTCGCCGGGGTGTGATAAACACCGCACTTCCTTTTTTCGCGGGCACTTGTCCGTGGGCACCGCAACACGGAACGCAATGCACAACACCAATCAGCGACCGCTGTGGGTCCACCTGGCCTTCTCCGGCATCCGCCGGCGCCGCACCGCCCTGTGGCTCACCTGGGCCTCCGCCCTGTTCACCGGCTACTGCCTGCCCTGGGCCGAGCTCCTGACCGGGCCGCCCTGGCTCACCCGCCTGTTCCTGGTGCACGACTGGAGCTGGTTTGCCATGATGGTCCCCATGACCGTCTGGTATTGGCTCGGCCTGCGCTGGATGGACCGCCACCGCGCCTGGGTGCCCGGCAGCTGAACGGGCGATCCCTGTTGATGATGGAGGCATCCGGCGGCAGCCCCTGACAGGCCGCCATCGCCAGTGGCTCCGGCGTGGCCGGTCGCGGGTAACCCACCTTCCACTTCCTTGCGGGGCGTGCCGTGGCTCGCCTTGCGTATCCCCCCGTGGTTCGCCAGCTCCTCCCGCTCTTGCGCCGCGCTGCGCTACCGGCGCGCCAGGCAGTTGCAGGCAGAGCCCTGCCAGGATCATCGGCTCGATTCCCGCATATCCGAATGCCTGCGCAGATGCCTCGCCAGCCTGCAAAAGGCCTTCGCCCGGTCGCCTTCGGCCATGGTGGGGTTTTTCTTTGGCGGCAGAAGGGCAGGTCGATACCACCCGCCGTGGGACGTGGGCCATCCGCTCGGGAATGTGATGCGATTGGTCTCGACGAAAGGGCTGCTTTGCTAGATTGAGGGACACTGACGTGTCGGCAGGGGTGCCATCCGTAGTGCGGGGTGCGTGGCGTGATAGATATCACAAAATCACTGTTTCCCGAGGGTGGCTTCACCGGCTCGGCTTGTCCGGCCCAAGAGGCTCGAGTAGCCTAGGATGGGAACGATAAAAGCACTTACTGGGCTTTTTCCGAGGTCGGCCGGCACTGGATGGACACTGCCGGCGCTGGTTCGGGTTCTTCGATTCAATGTTTTAAACAGGGAGATTTGTCATGACGTTCAATATTTCGGATGGTGTTCTGCAAGGACTGCGTGGGCGTTGGCTGGCTGGCGTGACCTTTGCGGGGTTGATGGGGCTGTCGGGGTCGGCGTCGGCGCTGTCGGTGTTTGTCGATTGGGGTCCGGTAGGCTCTACGCCCAGCGCGGAGAGCAGTGCGACCATTAACGTTGGGGATACGATTACCGCCAATTTCTATGCTTCTGACTTGCCGAGCAGCGGCCTTAACGCATGGGGTCTTGAGGTCGGATACTCCACTGCTTCCATATTCACTGCGTCGAACGCGGATTTCAATACTGCAGAATGGGATGGGTTTACTGGTTTTAACCCTGGTAGTAGTGTGACTGCAAATCCTATCAGAGCGGCTGGCACAGTAAATCTGCTTCCGCCGCCGGCAACGCCGCCAGTCAAGACTGACCCTGTGAGGTTGTTTTCTGTTGATTATACGGGCACGTCGGTAGGTAGTTCGGACTTTGAGTTACGGTCTGTACTGGGATTCGATTTTATTGATGGAAACTCTGCTACAATAGATACGCCTACTTTCTTCTCGACCACCCTCAATGTGGTAACACCCGTGCCGCTCCCGGCTACCGGGTGGCTGATGCTGTCCGGTTTGGCAGGTTTGGCGGCTTGGCGTCGTAAGTGGGGCGCTGTAGAGAAGCAGGCAGCCTAACTATCTTTTACACTAATTTACACTAAGCTAAGACATCAAAAAAGCCCGGCTCACCGCCGGGCTTTTTTGAGTGGTGCGCCCAGCATGGGCGCACCCCTGCGGGTGAAAGTCCCGCCACGAGCTGGTCACGGCGAGTGAAGCGAAGCGCAACTGCGGGAGGGTGACCGACCGTGGGGAGGAAGTGTGGAGCATAAACCGCGAGCCGACGAACAGACAAAATCGTCGGGAGCGATTTTGAACAGCCGCAGGCTGGCCCGAAGGGCGAGCCCCAGGGATGGGGTGAGTAAACCGGATACGAGGTACTGCCGAGC
>JALVPS010000388.1 GCA_027031685.1 Gammaproteobacteria bacterium
GAGCTGGCCACGCCGCGGCGCCGCATCTGCGCGCCGGACGGCGACGATCCGGCCCTGGCGGCGGCCGTGGCGCGCCTGCGCGACGCCGGTGAGGTGGTGGTGAGCCGGCTGGGGGCGGACATGGCGGCGGGGCTGGACTGCAGCCACCGCCTGGTTTTTCGCAATGATCAGTGGATCGTGGAGGAGCTTTGAATGGGCCAGTTCGTAGTCATACTCGGCAGCCAGTGGGGTGACGAGGGCAAGGGCAAGGTGGTGGACCTGCTCACCGAATCGGCGCGCGGCGTGGTGCGCTTCCAGGGCGGCCACAACGCCGGCCACACACTGGTCATCAACGGCGAGAAGACCGCCCTGCACCTGATCCCGTCCGGCATCCTGCGCGACGACGTGCTGTGCATGGTCGGCAACGGCGTGGTGCTGGACCCCGGCGCCCTGCTCGAGGAGATGACCATGCTGGAGGAGCGCGACGTGCCGGTGCGCGAGCGGCTGCGCATCTCCGAGGCGGCCCAGCTCATCCTGCCCTATCACGTGCGCCTGGACCATGCCCGCGAGCGGGTGCGCGGCAAGAAGGCCATCGGCACCACCGGGCGCGGCATCGGCCCCGCCTACGAGGACAAGGTATCGCGGCGTGGCCTGCGCGTGGCCGACCTGTTCCACCGCGAGCGCTTCGCCGCCAAACTGGGTGAGGTGGTGGACTACCACAACTTCGCCCTCAAGCACTACTTCAAGGCCGAGCCGGTGGACTTCCAGCAGATCCTCGACCAGTACCTGGGCTATGCCGAGCGACTGGAGCCGCTGGTGACCGACGTGGCCGGCCTGCTGCACGGCCTGCGCAAGGAGGGCGCCAACGTCCTCTTCGAGGGCGCCCAGGGCACCTTGTTAGACATCGACCACGGCACCTATCCCTTCGTCACCTCCTCCAACACCACCGCCGGCGGCGCCTGCACCGGCTCCGGCGTGGGGCCGCGCGACCTGGACTACATCCTGGGCGTGACCAAGGCCTACACCACCCGCGTCGGCGCCGGGCCCTTCCCCACCGAGCTGTTCGACGAGATGGGCGAGCACCTGGCGCGGCGCGGCCACGAGTTCGGCACCACCACCGGCCGGCCGCGCCGCTGCGGCTGGTTCGATGCCGTGGCCCTGCGCCGCGCGGTGGACATCAACAGCTTCTCGGCCCTGTGCATCACCAAGCTGGACGTGCTGGACGGCCTGGAGACCATCCGCATCTGCGTCGGCTATCGCTGCGACGGCGAGACCTGCGAGACCCCGCCCACGCGCATCGAGGACTACGAGGGCATCGAGCCCATCTACGAGGACCTGCCCGGTTGGCGGGAATCCACCGTGGGCATCACCGAGTACGAGCGCCTGCCCGCCAACGCCCGCGCCTACCTGCGCCGCATCGAAGAGGTGGTGGGCACTCCGCTGGACATCATCTCCACCGGCCCCGACCGCGCCGAGACCATCGTTCTGCGCGATCCCTTCGGCGGCTGATCCCTCCGCGCCCCCACCGGCGGTGCGCGCCGCCGGTGGGGGGCCATAACCGGAATGTGAATTCCGCCCCGGTTTCCCCGCCCGCCCGCCGTTAGTCTGCGGGCAGGGAGTGGTGCGCCAGGACGGGCTTGCCCGCGGCCTCGGTGTCCGCACGAAGGTGCCGGACCGCGGATCCTGTGTGTTCTCCCTTTATCACTCATCGCCGAAAGGGAGGATCGGATCTTGCGCGAGCAGACGACGGGCGCCCGACGGGTGCCGTGGTGGGTGGGCGCGGTATTGGCGGCGTTCTGTGTGGGGGCGGCCTGGGCGGCCGACAGCGATGGCGACGGCCTGGCGGACGACGTGGATCGCTGCCCGTACCTGGCCGGGGCCGGTGCCCAGGACGGCGACGGCGACGGCGTGGGTGATGGTTGCGACAACTGCGTCGCCCTGGCCAACGCCGATCAGCGCGACGCCGACGCAGACGGCTTCGGCAACCGCTGCGACGCCGACCTGAACAACGATGGCCGCACCGGCTTCGCCGACCTGTCCGCCTGGCGGGCCGCCTTTGGCGGCAGCAACGGGGCGGCCGACCTGGACGGCAGTGGGCAGGTGGACAGCGCCGACCTGGACCTGCTGCGAGGCCTGGTGTTTGCTCCGCCGGGCCCGTCCGGACTGGTGGCCGACCCGCGCCAGCCACCGCCCGCCAACCAGCCACCGCAGGTGGATGTGGGCCCCGCCCTCACCCTGACGCTGGACGGCACCCGCAACACCCTGTCGCTGGCGGCCCAGGTGCTGGACGACTACCTGCCCTCCGGCCGCACCCTGCGCCTGCAGTGGACCGCCAGCGGGCCGGCACCGGTGACCTTCACGCCCGCCGATGGCCCGGCGCCCATGGCGCGTTTTTCGCAGACCGGCCAGTACACGCTCTCCCTGACGGCCGACGACGGCGCGGCCCAGGACAGCGACACCGTGACCGTGACAGTGGCCCCCGCCGTGCCCAGCCAGTTCATCTATCACATCGGCAACAGCGTTACCGATGGCATTCGCTACAGTGGCCTGCAGAAATTGGCCGAGAGCCGTGGCCGCAGCCATACCTGGGGGCGGCACATGATCCCCGGCGCCCCCCTGGAGTGGACCTGGAATCACCCCAATGAGGGCTTCTCCGAGTCGCCCTACGGCTACTATCCCCATGCCCTGCCCAACTACGCCTGGCAGACCGTGGTGCTGCAGCCGTTCAACCGACCACTGGCCTCCGACCTGGACTACGCCGGCCGCTTCTTCGACCTGGCCCTGCAGGGCAACCCGGACGTGCAGTTGTACGTGTATGCCTTCTACCCGCGCCGCAACTACCGGAGTTATCCGGACCCGCGCAACTGGGGCGACGACTGGGAGGGGCAGTGGCTGGCCGGCACCATCGTGAACACCTCGCGCGCCTATTTCGAGGCCCTGGCCGACGGGCTCACTGCCAGTCATCCACAGGCCAGGCCGGTGCGGGTCGTGCCCACGGGGGAGGTGTTCTACCACCTGTACCGGAAGATCCAGCGCGGCGAGGTGCCCGGCATCGGCAGCATCTGGGACTTCTACGCCGACGACGTGCACATGAATTCCACCGGCTCCTATGTGCTGGCCACCACCTACTTCGCCACCCTTTACCACGAGTCGCCGGTGGGGCTACCGGTACCGGCCGAGTACGGCAGCATCGACCCGGCCCTGGCGCGCGTCATCCAGGAGACCGTGTGGGAGGTGGTGCCCAACTACCCGCGCGCCGGCGTGCCTTGATCGGTCGGCGCCGCGCTGGCCAGAATGGGACCCCGTCCCCAGGAGTTCCGCCATGGCCGAGCGCGCGCCCACCATCACCGCCATCCCCGCCTTCAGTGACAATTACATCTGGGCCGTGCACCGGCCTGGCGTGGCCGACTGCCTGCTGGTGGATCCCGGCGACGCCGGCCCGGTCCTGGCCTGGTGCGAGGCCCACGGCCACCGGCCGGCCGCTCTGCTCATCACCCACCACCACGGCGACCACGTGGGTGGCATCGCCGCCCTGGCGGCGCGCTTCCCGGGCCTGGCCGTGTACGGACCGCGCGGCGAGCGCATCGCCGGGCTGACGGCGCACGTGGGGGAGGGGGGGCGGCTGGCCTTTCCCGCCCTGGGCCTGACCCTGCGGGTGCTGGACGTGCCCGGCCACACCCACAGCCACGTGGCCTACCTGGGCGACGAGGGCAGCCTGTTCTGCGGTGACACGCTGTTCTCGGTGGGCTGCGGGCGGGTGTTCAGCGGCACTTTCGAGCAACTGTTCCACTCCCTGGCGCGATTGCGCGAGCTGCCCGGCGAGACGCGCGTGTACTGCGCCCACGAGTACACCCTGGACAACATCGGCTTCGCCAGGTGGGTGGAGCCGGACAACGCCGACCTGCGCGTACGCGAGACCGAGGCCCACGCCTGCCTGGACGCCGACCGGCCCACCCTGCCCAGCACCCTGGCCGGCGAGCGGCGTTGCAACCCTTTCCTGCGCTGGGACGTGCCGGCGGTGCGCGCCGCCGCCGGGCGCTGGGCCGGACGGTCGCTGGACACGTCGCTGTCGGTGTTTACCGCCCTGCGCCAGTGGAAGGATCGCGACTACGACTGATGAGGAGTCAGGACCGGCCGCCGGCCCTGTCACCCTTGGCCGAGCCGCGTGGCAGCCGCTTGCGGGTGGTGCCTCGTCCGGCCGGCAGGGTGCCGTCGGCGGGGGGCGGGCCTGCCAGGCGCTGGCCACGGCGTCGTTCCTGTTGCACGCGCGCCAGATAGCCGGCCAGGGCGCCGCCGCCGGTGGCCACCGTGAGCAGCCCCAGGGTGACGAACTGGGAGATCAGCAGCAGCCCGCCGGCGGCCATCACCCCCACCAGCATGGCGCCCACCTTGAAGTTGGCGCGCGCATGGGCGCGGTTGGTCTCGCGCACGATCTGGCGGTGCGTCTCCTGCAGCACGCGGGTCTTGGTGCGCTCGGCGGCCAGGCGCAGCTTCTCGCGCTCCACGGCGAATTCCTGGCGCAGATCGGCGATGGCGTCCTTGCACCCGTGTTCGGCGATGGACTGGAACCAGAAGTTGAACAGCAGGGCGATGAGCAGGGCCAGCAGGCCGGCCGATATCCACAGCCATTCCTGCCCGCTGCGCAGCACCAGCAGCACCAGCACCACGGTGAGGATCTGCAGGAGCAGGATGCCCGGCAGGTAGCGCATCAGCCCGCGCATGGCGCTCAGTGCCGGTGCTGGCGGGACCGGCGCGGTTCCGGCACCGGGTCGAAGCCGCCGGTATGGAAGGGATGGCAGCGCAGCAGGCGGCGCAGCCCCAGCCAGCTGCCGCGCAGAGCGCCGTGCCTGTCGATGGCCTCCAGGGTATAGGCCGAGCAGGTAGGGTGGTAGCGGCAGTGCTGGCCCAGCAAGGGGCTGATGACCAGCTGGTAGCCACGCACCAGGGCCATGAGCAGGCGGCGCATCATGATTGGCCGTACAGTTCCTCGGGCGGGATGAGCGGCTCGTTGGCCACGGTCATGCCCTCCCGGTCGATGATGTTGTAGAAGCAACTGCGCCGGCCGCTGTGGCAGGCCGGACCGGTCTGGTCCACCAGCAGCAGCAGGGTGTCGCCGTCGCAGTCGGCGCGCAGACCCTTCAGGTGCTGCACCTGGCCGGAGGACTCGCCCTTGCGCCACAGCCGCTGGCGCGAGCGAGACCAGTAGCATACCCGGGCCGTCTGCAGTGTCTCGCGCAGGGCGGCCTCGTTCATCCAGGCCATCATCAGCACCTCCCCGGTGTCGTGTTGCTGGGCGATGGCCGGGATGAGGCCGTCGGCGTTGAAGCGCAGGGCGCCCAGCACGGCCTCCAGCGGGTAGCGAGTGCCCTGGGGGGCCTTCTCGGCTTTCTTGAACAGGTCCATGGCGGTGCGGCAGGGGTGAACAGGGAGGGGCATGATACCACCGCCCCGCGCCTTGAACTCGCCCCGGCCTCGTCCCATCATGGGCCCACCGCCCGTCCGCCCCTCGCCACCGGAGACCGCCATGAGCCAGCAGCAGAAGTTCTCTCCCATGGGCAACAACAAGAAACCGGACATCGAGATCAACAAGACCAGCAAGGAGAAGTTCTGGCAGAGCCCGGGCTTCAACATCCTGCTCTACCTGCTGCTCCTGTACCTGGTGTTCCAGTTCTTCCAGGGCTATGAGCAGACGCGGCGGGTGGAGATCCCCTACAGCCAGTTCCTGGAGTACCTGGACCAGGGGCAGGTGAAGGACGCCGTGGTCACCGACAAGGTGATCACCGGCACGCTCAAGATCATCGACGACCGCACCCACCAGCCCAAGCGCTTCATCACCTTCCCGCTGTGGCACACCGACGTGGCCGAGAAGCTCAAGGAGAAGGGCGTCGAGTTCACCGTGCGGCCCAGCTCCGACTGGCTGAGCAATTTCCTGTTCAACTGGGTGCTGCCGTTCTCCTTCCTGTTCCTGCTGTGGATCTGGGTGGCCAACCGCATGAGCGGCATGGGCCGCAACTTCCTCAATCTGGGCAACAAGGTGCACATCCACCCCGATACCTTGCCCAAGGTCACCTTCGACGACGTGGCCGGCAACGACGAGGCCAAGCAGGAGCTGCAGGAGACCATCCTGTTCCTCAAGGATCCGCAGCGCATCACCCGCCTGGGCGGGCGGGTGCCCAAGGGCGTGCTGCTGGTGGGGCCGCCGGGCACGGGCAAGACTCTGCTGGCGCGGGCCGTGGCCGGCGAGGCCGGCGTGCCGTTCTTCAATATCAGCGGCTCGGAGTTCATCGAGATGTTCGTGGGGGTGGGCGCGGCGCGCGTGCGCGACCTGTTCGAGCAGGCGCGCCAGAAGGCGCCCTGCATCATCTTCATCGACGAGCTGGACGCCATCGGTGCCGCGCGTGGCATGGGGCCGGCCATGGGCGGCCACGACGAGCGCGAGCAGACCCTCAACCAGCTGCTCACCGAGATGGACGGCTTCGACCCCACCACCGGTGTGGTGGTCATGGCCGCCACCAACCGCCCCGAGATCCTCGACAAGGCCCTGCTGCGGGCCGGCCGCTTCGACCGCCAGATCGTGGTGGACAAGCCGGACCTGAAGGCCCGCGAGGCCATCCTCCGCCTGCACGCCCGCAAGCTCAAGCTGGCCCCGGACGTGGACCTGCATGTGGTGGCCCTGCGCACGCCGGGCATGGTGGGCGCTGACCTGGAGAACATCTGCAACGAGGCGGCCATCCTGGCGGTGCGCAAGGACCACGGCGCCGTCACCATGGAGGACTTCGAGGACGCCATCGACCGCGTCATCGCCGGGCCGGCGCAGAAGAACCGCGGCCTGGGCAAGGAGGAGAAGCGGCGGGTGGCCTTCCACGAGTCGGGCCACGCCCTGGTGGCGGAGACGGTGCCCACCGGCCAGCCGGTACACAAGATCTCCATCATCCCGCGTGGCATCGGCGCCCTGGGCTGGACCCTGCAGCTGCCGGTGGAGGAGAAATTCCTGTCCACCGAGCAGGAGCTCAAGGACCAGATCGCTATCCTCCTGGGCGGCCGGGTGGCGGAGGAGGTGGTCTTCGGCGACGTCTCCAGCGGTGCCGGCAATGACCTGGAACGCGCCTCGCAGATCGCCCGCAGCATGGTCACCGAGCTGGGCATGAGCAAGCGCCTCGGCCCGCTCACCTGGGGCGAGCGCCACGAGCTGCGCTTCCTGGGCCAGGAGCAGATGGAGCGCAACTACAGCGAGGAGACGGCGCGCCTCATCGACGAGGAGGTCAAGGCCCTGGTGGAGGAGGGCCATCGCCGCGCCCGCGAGATCCTCACCGGCGACCGTCAGCTGCTGGACGCCTTGGCCACCGAGCTGGAGCGGAGGGAAGTGCTGGACCGCGACCAGGTGAAGGCCATCCTGGCCCGCTACCGCGGCGAGCCGGCGGCCGCCTGAGTCCCGCGCCGGCCGGTCAGGCCACGGGCGGTCCGGCGCCCAGCGACAGGTCCTTCTTGAAACGCTCGATCTCCGCCTCCGGGCCGATCACCACCAGGTAGTCGCCCGGATCCAGGCGCCGCTCCCCCGCCAGCGGGCGGAAGATGAGCCGGTCGCTCTGTTCCAGATCCACCACGCCGAACAGGATCAGGTTGTAGTCGGTCATGGGCACCTCGCTCAGGTGCACGCCGTTGAGGCGGCTGTCGCGCTCGATGCGGATCTCGGCCAGCATCAGGTCGCTCTCCCCCAGCACGGTTTGTTCCAGCGCCTCCACCACCGTGGGGCGGTGGATCAGCTCGTTGATGCGCTTGCCGGCAATCTCGTGCGAGTCGATCACCGTGGTGGCACCGGCGGCCAGCATCTTCTGTCCCGCCTCCTGGGTCTCGGCGATGCACAGGATGGCCAGGCGCGGATCCAGGGCGCGCGCCGACAGGGTCAGGAACACGTTTTCCGAATCCTCCTGCAGGGCGCAGAAGATCATCTTTACCCACTGTCCGACGCCGATCTCGCGCAGCGACTCGTCGTGGTGGAAGTCCAGGGTCACCAGATCCAGGTGCAGCGATTCGATCTCCTCGATCTCGCGCGCCTTCTGGGTCACGAACAGCACATCCTTGGCGCGTGTGCCCAGCCACTTGAGGATGGACAGGCCCTGGCGGCCGCCGCCGAAGATGACGATGGACTTGCGGATGGCGTGTTCGCCGGTCATGCCGCCTTCCGTGGTGGGGTGGCGCGCCGGCGCGGGCTGCGCAGGGCGTACTGCTCCTTGAAATGGGCGATGCTGTGAGCGTGGCCGAACACGATCAGCAGGTCGTCGTCCTCCAGGCGGAAGTCCGGCGCCGGATTGAAATAGAACCGCCGCTCGCGCAGCCGGTAGCTGCGCGGTCCCCGGGCCGGCGGATGGCCCGCCTCGCGCACCACACCGAACAGGATCAGCTTGTGACGGGCGAAGTCCAGCGTGGCCAGCGGCTGGCCCACCAGGCTCGATCCGGCCGTGATGCGCACGGCGTCGGCGCCCACCTGCGCCTCGTCGGTGAGCAGGCCGTAGAAGGCCTCGAAGGCCACCGGCTGGCCCACGAACTGGGCCGCCACCTGGCCGGCCGTCTCGTAGGGCGCCACGGTGTGATCGGCCCCGGCGCGCTGCAGCTTGATCTTGTTCTCGCGCTGGTTGGCGCGGGCGATGATCTGGATGTGCGGGTTCAACTGGCGCGCCGACAGGGTGATGTACACGTTGGCCACGTCGTCACCGGTGAGGCACAGGATGCGCTCGGCGCCCTGGATGTTGAGCCGCTCCAGCAGGGCGTTCTCCTGCGGGTTGCCTTCCAGCGCCAGGTAGCCCAGCGACTTGGCCACCCGCACGCGCTCCGGGGCCGTGTCCACCACCACGAAGCGCTCGCGGGCGGCGTGCAGGTTGCGCGCCACCACCTGCCCGATGCGTCCGAAGCCGCACAGGATGGTGTGGTGGGCGCGTCGCTCCACCTCGTTGAACACCCGCTGGGCGTTCACCTCCGGCAGCTTCTCGGAGAAGGCGGAGACGATGATGGAGGTGAAGAAGGAGATGACGCCGATGCCGGTGATGATGAGCACCATGGCCACCACCCGCCCCTGCGGGGTGTGCGGCACGATGTCGCCGTAGCCCACCGTGGTGAGGGTCACCAGGGCCCAGTACACGGCGTCGAACAGGTGGCGGATGTGGCTGCCCTCGGTGCCCACCTCGAAGATGTAGATGGCCGTGGCCGAGGCGAACACCACGAAGGCCAGGAAGACGACCAGGGTGAGCAGCTCCGTGCGCTTCTGCCCCAGCACGCTGGTGAACTCGTTGATGCTGCGCGTGTAGCGCATGAGCTTGAACAGGCGGAACAGCAGGAAGATGCGCAGCAGCCGCACCGAGCGGAAGTCGGGCAGGATGGCCAGCAGGTCGATGATGGCCAGCGGCTGAGTGGCGTAGTCCCACTTCTTGCGCAGCGCCTCGCGCAGGGGCGGGCCGAGGCGGAACGGATGGCCCAGGAACTGCGCCCGCTCGTAGTGATCGATGAAGATGCGGTGGCTGTCGTTGTACACCCACAGGCGCAGCAGGTACTCCAGGATGAACACCGTCACCACGCCCCGCTCGTAGGCCAGCGCCCAGCCCGGCAGGGGGTTCTTCACGCCGTAGATGAGCAAGGCCACGCTGCTCAGCACCAGCACCATCATGGTCACGTCGAAGGGCGCGCGCCAGGGCGAGCGGGGGTTTTCCAGCAGGTCGTGGAAAAAGGCCTTCACCCGCCGGTAGCGGACCGACTCCTCCAGCCGGTAGCTGAATTCGACGAGCTTGTGGGCAACGGTCACGGGCGACGGCCTGAGCAGGACATGGCCGGCATTCTAGCAGCTCGCCCGGGCCAGGCGGTCAGCCCCGCAGGCGGGGGGCATTGCGCCGCCGCAGCTGGCGCAGCAGGCCGGCGCCGTCCAGCCCCAGGGCCGCGGCGCGGCGGCGCACGGCGGCATCCAGCGTCGGTGCGGCGTCGCGGAAGGCGTAGGCCACCGTATTGCCCTCCTGCTCGTCCAGATACCACACGCGGCCGCCGAAGCTCGTCTCCAGGGCATCGCAGGTGGCCAGGTAGGCGTCGCGCTCGTCGCGCCACAGGTTCATCACCAGCAGGCCGCCGGGCCGCAGCTGGTCGCGGCAGTGGTCGAAGAAGCCCAGCCGCTGGGCCGCCTCGTCCAGCCCCTCGGCGTCGAACAGGTCCACCAGTTGCAGGTCGTACTCGTCCGGCAGCTCGCGCAGGAACAGCAGGGCGTCGGCGCTGTAGAGCTGCAGGCGCTCGTCGGCGGCTAGCTCGAACCAGGCCAGGGCCACCTCGATCACCGCCTCGCGCCGTTCCACGGCGGTCAGGCGCGCCGCCGGCAGGTGGCGGTGCAGGTGGCCGGCCACCGTGCCGCCGCCCAGCCCCAGCACCAGGATGTGACGCGGGTCCGGGTGCAGGGCGGCGCCCAGCAGCAGCTTGCGGTCGTGGTCGAAGGCCGGCCGTGGCGGGTCGTCGCGGCGCAGGCAGCTCTGCTGCACCGGGCTGCCGAAGTGCAGGCAGCGCCGGTCCGGGTGGTCCACCACCTCGATGAGGCCGTAGTCGTCGCGGCGGGCGTGCACCAGCCGGCCGCCGTAGCGGCGC
>JALVPS010000389.1 GCA_027031685.1 Gammaproteobacteria bacterium
GGCTGGACGCCCAGGGCCGGCTCATCGTCGGCCCCGCGCCGCCGCGCGTGGTCACCCCTGCCGAGGGCGGCACGGTGAACCCCGGACGCATCACCCTGCGCTGGGTGGGCGCACCCGGCGCCAGCAATTACTACCTGCGTCTCGAATACCCGCCCGGCGGGGCCACGGGCGACTACGGCTGGGACGTCTCCCCGCAGGCGGCCGGCTGCGCCCAGGGCCTGCGCTGCCGCTGGACGGTGCCCGTGGACGTGCCGGCCGGCGACGCCGCCTGGCGCATCAGCGCCGACTACCCCGATGGCCGCAGCGCCGACGGCCGCTGGACCGAATTCCGCCTCGCCGCCGGCGACCCCGACCCGGACGCCGACGGTCACGCCGATGCCGGCGACAACTGCCCCCTGCTGCCCAACCACGACCAGCGCGACAGCAACGGCGATGGCATTGGCAACGCCTGCGACGCCGACTTCGACGGCGACGGCCGCGTCAACTTCGCCGACCTCGCCGCCCTGCGCGCCGCCTGGACCCTGTCCGATGCGGATCGCGACCTGGACGGCAGCGGCCTGGTCACCCTCAGCGACCTGGACACCCTGCGACGGCTCTTTCTGGGCGGTCCGGACGGCGACGACTGGTAGCGGTCCCGCCCCTGACAAGCGGCCGCACATGCACTAGCATGGCTAAAAAGGCATCACAGACGACCACCCAATGGCCCGGTCCACACTCCCCATCCACTACCACATCAGCGACTACGAGCAGTGGGAAGGCGACTGGGAGCTGATCGACGGCATCCCGGTGGCCATGTCGCCGGCGTCGGTGCTCCAGCACCAGCGGCTGGTGATGCTGCTGACCATGGCGCTGGAAGAGAGCCTGACCGACTGCGAGGCCTGCCGGGTGTATCCCGAGGCTGAATGGCGTGTCACCGACGACACCGTCTTCCGGCCCGACGGCGTGGTCATCTGCTACCCGCCGGGCCGCCACCTCGACCGCCCGCCGACCCTCACCCTCGAAGTGCTCTCCCCCGCCAGCGCCCGCCTCGACCGCGAGTACAAGCCCCAGCGCTATGCCCGCGAGGGGGTGCGCCACTACCTCCTGGCCAACCCCGACCGCAAGCAGGTTACCGTCTTCCGCCTCGCCGGCGACCACTTCGAAGCCGTCACCGAAACCGGCCAGGACACCCTCCACTTCGACCTCGGCCCCTGCACCGCCCGCATCGACTTCGCCCGGGTACTCGCGCGGCTGTAGCCGGGCGCCAGGCGTGCCACATCGGAAACGCCATCTGTCTTCATTCACGGCGCCGCCAGCGGCCCAGGCCCAACAACCCCACCAGGCCGGAGCCGAACAGCCACAGGCTTGCCGGCAGTGGCACCGGCGACAGGGTCTGATCGACGTTCGCGGCTCCGAAAGTGCTTGCCCTGGGCCCGGACCACCGGAAATCGGTATAGGTCGTGCCGGTCCCATCCAGCTGCAACGACCAGCCCTCCGGAGTCGAGTCGTTGGATTCACGCACGCCAACGTCGGTGCTGGTGAGGCCAGAGGCGACGCCGTTCACCGCCGTGAACACCCCCTCATAGCTGAGGAACTGGACCACCTGGCCGCCAGGGTCGACCAGCGCCATCCCGTCCGGCGCCCCGTTCTGCAGCCCGGGCGTATCGAAGACCAGAAAGCCCAGTCCGTGCCACTGGTCCGCGAACGTCCCGGATAGCGTAATACTGTTGTATTGCTTACCTGTCGCCCCGTTGTAGAGCAACAGCAGCCACTTATCGATCGGGGTCCCCGCCGGCCCGGCGATCTCCACCCTCTCGCCGGTATCGATGCCCTTGTTGTCATAGTGGAATTCGTTGATGAAGATGTCGGTGGGGGTGATCGTGCCCGCCTGCCCGCCGCTCGTCGCCAGCAGACAACCCAGCGCCAACCCGCGGCACAGCCAATCCTTGAGCATGGTTTTCCTCCCTGAAATCAAGCCCGATTCGCGCGGGCACTCGCCGCCCGCACGGCGGCACCGATTTTGAACGGGCGGGCTGGCGCCAACCGAAGCGCTCGTTCTGTATTCACATTGTTTGACGGTTGTCGGAAGATTTTCTCGATGAATGGCGCGTGGGAGGGCCGTCGGCGGCGCCGGGGGAGCGGCCCTCCATGGCTGGCGCCCCCATCCACGGCTTCGTTTCAAAAATCCGGGGTAAGCCCCCCCACGCATTCAGGTCCTATTTCATGAGCCGGCGCAGCAGGGGCGTGCACACCAGCAGCACCAGCCCGGCGCCGATGGAGCTGGAGACCAGGAACCAGTACAGCGGGATGCCGCTGCCCTGCAACAGGGCCTCCAGCGTGCCGGCCAGGTAGTTGGCCACGGCCACCGCCGTGAACCAGATGCCCATCATGAGTGACATCAGCTGGGCCGGCGCCAGGCGGCTCACCATGGACAGGCCGATGGGCGAGAGGAACAGCTCACCGATGGTGTGCAGCAGATACACCACCACCAGCCACAGGGGGCTCACCCGCCCCACCGTCTCGGCCCGCTCGGCGGCCAGGGCCAGGACCACGAAGCCGAGGCCGAGAATGATCATGCCGATGGCCATCTTGGTGGGCGCGGACAGGGCGTGGCGGGAACGGTCCAGATGGACGAACACCACCGAGAAGGCCGGCGCCAGCAGCAGGATGAGCAACGGATTGAGGGCCTGGAAGTAGCTGGCCGGCATCTCCCAGTCGAACAGCATGCGGTCGGTGTGTTGCAGTGCGAACAGGTTCATGGTGCCGCCGGCCTGCTCGAAGCCCATCCAGAAGAACACCACGAACAGGCCCAACAGCAGGATGGCGGTGATGTGCCGCCACTCGCGCGCCGTCAGGCGCGCCCGTGCGGCGCCGAACTGCCCCTGGGTGATGACCGCGCCGATGATGCCGAACAGGATCAGCCCGCGCTGCCACAGCGCCAGCGCCAGCCAGGCCTCGTGCACATACCGCCAGCCGTACACGCTCACCACGGTGAAGGCCACCAGCCCCAGGCTGAGACCACCCACCAGCCACCAGTCCCTGGCGCGCAGGCGCTGCGTGACGCGACCGAAGTGGCGCAGGGCCGTGTGGCCGCCGGCGAAGATGGCCACCGCCAGCAGCATGCCCACCCCGGCGGCGGCGAAGCCCCAGTGCCAGCCGAACTTCTCCCCCAGCGTGCCGCACACCAGCGGGGCCAGGAAGGCACCCAGGTTGATACCCATGTAGAACAGGGTGAAACCGCCGTCGCGGCGTGGATCGTCCGGGCCGTACAGGCTGCCCACCAAGGTGGAGATGTTGGGCTTGAAGAAGCCGTTGCCCAGCACCAGCAGCACCAGCGCCACGTTCAGCAGGGGCGGAAAGGCCATGGCGAAGTGGCCGGCGGCCATCACCAGACCGCCCACCAGCACGGCCCGCCGCGCGCCCAGCCAGCGGTCCGCCAGGTAGCCGCCCAGGATGGGCGTGAGATAGACAAAGGCAGTGTAGGTGGCATACACCTGCAGCGCGTCGTGGCGCGCCATGTCGATGCCGTTCACCAGGTACAGCACCAGCAGGGCGCGCATCCCGTAGTAACTGAAACGCTCCCACATTTC
>JALVPS010000390.1 GCA_027031685.1 Gammaproteobacteria bacterium
GGAGCATCCTTCCCCGGGAGCGCCGGCAAGGCCGTAGCGAGAAAGCCGGCAGGATGCCGGCGCTCCCGGGGAAGGATGCTCCCGAGAGCGGCGCATGGGAGCGCCGGCATCTCGCCGGCAAGGCCGTGGCGGAGAAGGCCGGCAGGATGCCGGCGCTCCCGGGGGGCGGTGCTCCCAGGGGCTCAAGATGTGCCTTGCCTCAGCCTGGCGCTGCTGAACTCCCATGCCTCGGGGGTGGACACGAGTCCCGCCTTGACCGGGTTGTGGTGGATGTAGCGGATCACTGCCGCCAGATGATGGTCGTTGCGGATGTAGCGGTCGTAATACTCCCGCTGCCAGACTTGCCCGGAGCGTCCAAGCAGCCGGTTGATCCGTTTCGCGGTGTAGGACTTCCAGGCGTGGAGTATTTTGGCCAGCGGGACGCCTTCGGCGGGTTCGATCAGGACATGGACATGATTGGGCATGACGCACCAGGCCAGGAGGCGGTATTTGTTGCCATCGTGGTAACGCAGGGCCTGCTGGACGATCCCGGCGCAACGCGGATCGGCGAGGAGGCAGGAGCCCAGACCGGCATCCATCCAGTGTTCGAGCTGTCGGCGTTTGTCGGCGTCGTCGCGGAGACGGGCGATACGTTGCAGCACCTCCCGGGGCAGGGCATCGGCGAGCCGGAAGGTGATGGCCTGGATGAGGCCCGGGGCGTCGCAGTGGGGGAGGTGGTTGCGGGTGTACCAGCCTTTGAGGATTTCAGCCGGCGAGACGCCGGCGCTCCCAGAGGGATTGTTGCTGGCCGGCGGGACGCCGGCGCTCCCAGGGGGTTTGGTTGGCGGGACGCCGGCGCTCCCAGGGATGCCGGCTTTTCCGGGAGCGCCGGCATCTTGCCGGCTTTCCTTCTTATTACGGGTTACGGTCGGACCTTTCATGGCCCTCGCAAATCGGGATTGCAGGCTTCGGATTCTCAAGGATGCCCGTGCTGTTGGCAAATCGCCATTTACCGTATTTCCCGCGTGCCGCTCCAGAGAACGCAGTGGAGTGAGGGCAACATGCGTGCCTTTTCGAGGACGTACTTTCCCTGATCACCTGGCCGGCGGGACGCCGGCGCTCCCAGGCGCGGTCCGGTCACGCCTGGACGGAACGATGATCAAGGCCCCCTTTGCTCCTGTCGGGAGATTGGATGATTTTGCTGGCCTTGGAATACACGCCAAGCCAGTGTAGTCTACCCGTTGTGGACTACATAAAGGCCGAGGAACAACCCTATGCATGCCACCAATGTCCGAAATCTGAAAAAGAACCCCTCCCTCGCCCTCAGGCAGGCCGAGGAATCGCCGGTGCTGGTGCTCAAGGGGGATCAGCCGAATGCCTTGATCATCCACCTGGAAGAATCCCTGTTGGAAAGCGAGCAGTCGGCCCGGCCGGCGCTGGCGGCGGCCCTGTTCAAGGACGGGACGCTGTCGCTGGGAGCGGCCGCGCGCTTCAGCGGCATGCCCTTGCAGGATTTTCTGCAGTACCTGGGCGAACTGGGCATCGATGTGGTTCGCCCGGATGAGACCACGTCGCTGGAAGAGAAAGACGTCAGCGCATGGCTCGCGTTGTAATCGCGGATGCCGGGCCGCTGATTGCGCTTGCCGGGATCGATGAGCTTGGAATATTGCGGGATCTGTTCGGCCAGGTGGTCGTACCGGATGGGGTAAGAGACGAATGCACGGCCAAGAAGAGCAAGGACGCGGAGCGGATCGCGGAGGCCATTTCGGCTGGCTGGCTGGTGCTTCGGGAAGGAGGAACGAAGGGCGCGGACAAACCGCTTACCCCCAGCCTGGGAAGGGGAGAAAGCGAGGCCATCACGCTGGCGCTGGATGGCCCGCAAGAAAGCCTGTTGATCCTGGATGACCGCTTGGCACGCCGTTATGCATTGCGCCGCAACCTGTCGGTGATTGGCACGGTCCGCGTTCTGACGCTAGCGGAGGATCGTGGGCTGATTGAGAGCGCTGCGCACTGTATCGGAGAAATGGCGGTTAATGGCTACCGCATTTCACGCGAGTTGCTCGACACCATACGGGAGGGCTTGTAGGGGAGGCGCTGATGCTGCCCAGCATCCTGGCACGTGAGGTCATCCGCGGTCTCCAGGCCTATGTCGAGACCGGTTTCGAGACGCCGACGCCGCGCTTTCGCGGCGCCTTCCGCGAGCTGGTGGAGACGCCGGGGTGGTTCCTCAAGGGGCCTTACCTGTCGCTCGGCCTGCCGTTCCGGCGGGCGGCGGGCGGGGGGCCCTGGTTCGACACCATCGAGATCGGCTTTCCGCCGTATCAGCACCAGGCGCAGGCCTGGGAGCGGCTGAGGTCCGACGGGCTGGCGCGCTCCACGCTGGTGGCCACGGGCACCGGCTCGGGCAAGACCGAGTGTTTTCTCTATCCGCTGCTCGATCACTGCGCGCGCCACGGGGAGCCGGGGGTCAAGGCCATTGTGATCTACCCCATGAACGCGCTGGCCAGCGACCAGGCGCGGCGCTTTGCCGAAACCGTGCACGCCCAGGCGGCGCTGCGCGGCCGCGTGCGGGTGGGGCTGTTCGTGGGCGGGCTGGAGGAGACGCCCGCCACCACCATGGGGCCGCGGCAGGTGATCACCGACAAGGACCGCCTGCGCGAGGAGCCGCCGGACATCCTGCTCACCAACTACAAGATGCTGGATTTTCTGCTGGCGCGGCCCCGGGACCGGGCGCTGTGGCGATTCAATACGCCGGACACCCTGCGCTATCTGGTGGTGGACGAACTGCACAGCTTCGACGGCGCGCAGGGCACTGATCTGGCCTGCCTGATCCGCCGCCTCAAGGCGCGGCTGCTGAAGGAGCGGGGCGACGACCTGATCTGCGTGGGCACCTCGGCCACCCTCGGGTCCGAAGAGGACGGCGAGGCACTGCGCGACTATGCCGGGCGTATCTTCCAGAGCCCCTTCGACGAGGGGGCGATCATCGGCGAGACACGGCTGTCCGCCGGCGAGTTCCTGGATGCGCCCATCCAGTACGTGTTCAACGCGCCCGAGGACCTGGGACACCGGCTGGACCCCGAGGCCTACGCCGATGCCCGCGCCTATGTGGCCGCTCAGCATGCGCTGTTCTTCCCCGGGGAAGAGGCGGCGCGGCCGGAAGACCCCGACTGGTGCAAGAAACTGGGCAGGGACCTCAAGCAGCACCTGCTGTACAACAACCTGTTGCGACTGCTGGTCCGGCAGCCGGCCGATCTGGACGAGGTGTGTGAGGCCTTTGCCGAGACGCTGCCCAAGGGGGCCGCGAGGGCGCACGCGCGTGAATTGCTCGATGCGCTTTGCGCCCTGGTGGCGGTGGCGCGGTCACCAGAGGGCCGGGAGCTGGTGCAGTTGCGCCTGCAGCTGTGGACGCGCGAGCTGCGCCGCATGGTGGCGCCGGTGAAACCGCCGCTGGAGAGTGGCAGGCGCCTGACCTTCGCCGATGACCTGAAGGGGGATGAGGGCGGGGTCTATCTGCCCCTGGTGCAGTGCAACCAGTGTCACGCCACGGCCTGGTTGACGAGCAAGCCGGACGCCAGCGAGCACGTCGAGCAGGATCTCAAGCGCATCTACAGCGCCTTCTTCCGTCAACAGCCGGAGGCCAGGGTGCTGCTGCCGCTGGAGAAGGGCGAACAGGCGCCCGTGAGCAAGGGGGAGGTGAAATTCCTGTGCGGGGTGTGCGGCCACCTCCAGGCGCACGACGAGGGCTGTCTCGCGTGCGGGGAGGAGGCACTGCAGCGAGTCTTCGAGCCGAACCTGGTGGTGCAGCGCCGGGCCCAAGGGAACCCGCGCCTGGTGAGCGAGCGCAACTGCCCGGTGTGCGGACAAAAGGACGCCTTGCTGGTGTTTGGGGCGCGCGCCACCAGCCTGTCGAGCGTCGCCGTGCACCATACTTACGCCAGCCATTTCAACGACGACAAGAAGCTGATCGCCTTTTCCGACAACGTCCAGGACGCGGCGCATCGCGCCGGGTTCTTCTCCGCCCGCACCTGGCTGAACAATCTGCGCATGGCCATGAGCCGCGCCTTGCCGGAGGAGGGCATGTCCCTGCGGGCGTTCGCGTTGCACCTGTCGAGGTATTGGCGTGATCGCCGGCTGAATCCCCATGCCATGTCGCCCGAGACCTTCGTCACCGAGTTCATTGCCCCCAATATGGTGTGGTTCACCGACTATGTGGCGCTGGAGGAGACCGGTCACCTGCCGGAGGGCAGCGCCCTGGTGCGGGACATCGAGCGGCGCCTGGGCTGGGAGGTGATCGCCGAGTTCGGCTTCCGGTCCCTGGTGGGGCGGTCCCTGGAGCGGACCGGGGTGGCGGTGGTGGGCCCCGACCGCGAGGGCGTGGAGCAGGTGGTGGAGGGATTGCTGCCGGCCTTGCGGGAAGAGCTGGGGCTGAGGCACGTGGACGCCCGCCTGTGCCGCTGGTTCGTGCTGGGCGTGTTGTGGCACATGAAGCAGCGGGGGGCGATTGGTCACCCGGAACTGGTCGGCTACGTCGCCCAGGGGGCCCAGGGGTACGCGCTGCATCGCATCGCCTGGATGCCCGATTTCCATCGCCAGTCGATCCTGCCCCGCTTGCCGATCGAGGGGGCGGAGACCGCCGGCTTCGAGGCCCTGGGGGCGGACCGGGGCTGGTATGCCCGATGGGTCGGCAAGACCATCGGTGGAGGGGATGCGCTGCTGCAGCCGGGAATCCATGTCGAGGCGTATCGGCTGCTGTTCCAGGTGTTGCGGCAGCAGGGGCTGGTGGAACACTTCGAGTTCAAGGGGCGCAAGGCCTGGGCACTGGCGCCGGGCAGGCTGTGGCTGTCCACCGAGGTGAGCAGCCTCTCCACACCAGATGAGCGGGACCGGATCTTCGTCCCTGCCGAGTGGGCGGAGGCGTTTGAGGACATGCCATCGCTCACGCTGAACGATCCGGGGCGCTATCGCCGTGGGCAACGGCCACGCTCGTGGCTGGAGACGATCTACCGGCAGGGTGACATCCGGCGGGTGATCGCGCGGGAACACACCGGCCTGCTGGACCGCAAGACACGGGAGGCGCTGGAACGGCGCTTTATCCGCGGCGATGATCCCTGGGATCCCAACCTGCTCTCGGCGACGCCGACGCTGGAAATGGGCATCGACATCGGGGCGCTCTCCACCCTGCTGCTGTGCTCGGTGCCACCCAGTCAGGCCAATTACCTGCAGCGGATCGGTCGCGCCGGGCGGCGGGACGGCAATGCCTTCAGCCTGACCCTGGCGGCGGGCGCGCCCCATGACCTGTATTTCTGGGCCGATCCCATGCAGATGATGGCCGGGCGGGTGGAGCCGCCGGGGGTGTTTCTCAATGCCTCGGCGGTGATCGCCCGCCAGTTGACGGCCTATTGTCTCGATCGGTGGGTGGAGAGGGGCATCCCGGAAGAGGCCATACCCCGCACGCTCAAGCGGGTGCTGGATCACGTGGAACGGGAGGAAACCGACCGGTTCCCCTATGACTTCATCGATTTCGTCGAGGAAAGGGCGCTGGCCCTGTTCGATGGCTTCGTTGCGCTGTTCGGTGACGAGCTGTCACAGCGCACCCGCGATTACCTGAAGGACTTCATTCAGGGAAAGGGGGAGGTCGAGGGCCTGGCCGTGCGTCTGGTCAAGCGTCTTTCCGATCTGGTGGAGGAACGCCGGCGCTTCCGCGGGCAGATCGATCAGCTGAAACGGCACATCAGGAAACTGGAGAAGGGCCCCCAGGACGAGGCCGTGGCGGCCGAAATAGAGGAAGCGGCGCGCGAGCGGGCCGCATTCCAGGCGATGCTGCGGGGGCTCAATGGCCGGCCGGCGCTCAACTTTCTCACCGATGAGGGGGTGCTGCCCAATTACGCTTTCCCGGAGGAAGGGGTGACGCTGAGGTCGGTGATCTACCGCCGCCGGCGGCGCCCTGCCGAGGATGGCGAGGGCAGGGTGTACGAGAACCTGGTGTTCGAGTACCAGCGGCCAGGCGCCATGGGCATCAGCGAACTGGTGCCCAACAACCGTTTCTATGCGGGCGGGCGCAAGGTCACCATCTCGCGCGTGGACCTGAAGCTTTCCAAGCTGGAACGCTGGCGATTCTGTCCGGAATGCAGCCATGCCCGGATGGAGCGCAGCGGCCAGGCGCCGGAACCCGCCTGTCCGCGCTGTGGGACGCCCCTGTGGAGCGATGTGGGGCAGGTGGGCACCATGGTTCGGCTGCGTCAGGTCATGGCAAACAGTTCCGACCGCGACAGCCGCATCGGCGACGACAGCGACGAGCGCGATAATCAGTTCTATAACCGGCAGATGTTGGTGGACGTCCCGGCCACGGGGATCGAAAGGGCCTACGCCATCGAGGATGCGGAGTTGCCATTCGGTTTCGAGTTCATCCGGGACGTGGCCTTTCGCGAGGTGAATTTCGGTGAGTTCGGCCCGGGGCCGGAGAAGTCCATCAACGGTGAAACCTTTGCCCGGCAGGGCTTTTCGCTGTGCCGCCACTGCGGAAGTGTGCGCAGCCGGCGCAAGGACCGGCAGCAGCACGCCTTCGATTGTCCAGCGCGCAAGAAGGACCCCGCCGATGAGGCCCATTTCATCGACTGCACCTACCTGTACCGCGACTTCCGCTCGGAGGCGGTGCGCATCCTGTTGCCCTTCACGCTAGGGCCACACGAAGACCGCGCGCTCAACTCCTTCGTGGCGGGCCTGCAACTGGGGCTCAAGCTGAAGTTCGGTGGCCGGGTGGACCACCTGCAGGTGACGACCTACAGCGAACCCGATCAGGAGACCGGAGGAAGGCGTCATTACCTGGTGCTGTACGACTCGGTGCCCGGCGGCACCGGTTATCTCCAGGACCTGCTCGAATCGCCGGAGTCGCTATTGGACGTGTTGCGGCGCTCGCTGGAGCGGCTGCGTTCCTGCCCCTGTAACCAGGACCCGGAGCGGGATGGCTGTTACCGGTGCCTGTATGCCTACCGCAACAGCTATGGCATGGAGACCACCTCGCGCGATACCGCCGCCGAGCTGTTCGGACAGATCCTCGAGCGAGCGAAGGCCTTGAAGCCGGTCGATACCCTGTCGCGGGTGGCGGTCAATCCGCTCCTGGGTGGGGAGTTGGAGCGGTTTTTCATCATTGCGCTGCGACAGATGGCGCGCAATCGACTGGACCTCAAGCTGCGCCAGCAGGTGGTCAATGGCAAGCCGGGATATTTCCTCGAGGTGAGCGATCGCTATTACCTGTTGGAGCCCCAGGCTCTGACTGGCCCGGATCAGGGGGTGTCGTTGGCTTCCCGCCCCGATTTTCTGATCCGATCCGCCTCCGTGGAGCAGGGCGCCGCTTTCAAGCCGGTTGCGCTGTTCCTGGACGGTTTTCGCTATCACAACGAAAGGGTGGACGATGACAGCGCCAAACGCTGGGCCCTGGTGCAAAGCGGTCGCTACCGGGTGTGGTCGCTGACCTGGGACGATGTGGCGCATTTCCTCGGGGATCGTCCGGGAAGCGAGGACGGCGGGCTGTTCACCCGCGGCCTCCATGGCGAGATGCGGGCCTTGCAGGACCGGCTGTGCCAAAGGCTCGGGGTGGACAAAACCTTTTACCGACGGGTGTTTCTGCTGCAGCCCCTGGAGCAGTTGCTGGCATTTCTGGCCGACCCAGAGGAGACGAGGTGGCAGGCCCTGGTCTTCATTCGCAGCCTGGGCTGGTTCGATAACAAGCAGATGCGCGATCCGGCCTTTGTTGCCCAGGTGGACGGGTGGCTGCGGGAGCACGGCCCGGGCGTGCTGACGGAATGGCTGGATGCCCTTGGGGAGATGGCCTGTGCGCACACCGAAGACGGTGCTCATTCGCTCCTGGCGTTGAAATGCGCCCTTGGCCTGAATGCCCTGAAAGGGGAGCCGGACCCGAAGGGTCTGGTGTGCAGTCTGTGGCTGGACGATCGCGCGCCCGACGCGGAGGCGTTCAAGGCCAATTGGCGATTGTTTTTGAAGACCTACAATCTGGCGCAGTTCCTGCCCCGTAGCGCGATGACCACGGCCAGGGGCCTGGAGGCCGGCGCCTATGAAGGGATCGGGCAAGTGTCCGATGAAGGCGCACAGGTTCCGGCCTGGGTCGATGAGGCAGTGGAGGCGCTCCAGCCGGCGCTGGCCCGGTGGGCCGCCATGGGCCTGCCCGTGCCCGAGGTGGGTATGGAACTGGAAGGAGAGGGCGAAGTGGTACTGGAGGCCGAGCTGGTGTGGACAGAGCCCCGCATCGTGGGCCTGTACGGCGCACAATGGGAAGAGCGCGAAGCGTTCGAGCGGCAGGGGTGGAAGGTCATCCGGCTCGACGATGACGGACAGTGGATCGAACAGCACCCCCTGCGAATGAAGGAAACGATTGATGCATGAACGATATGAAACAGAAGGTGATGATCATCGTTTCTTCCACTCCTCGTAAGGCCCGGCATGGGTGTCCAGGAAGTACCGCCTTCCTAGCGGCCTGGCTGGCGGCACGCCGATGTTTCCAGCTCCCGGGAGCGCCGGCATCTTGCCGGCTTCCTCGTGCACTGCCCTTGCCGGCGGGACGCCGGCGTTCCCGGCAGCGGCGGCCAGTCGGCGCGGGGAGAGAACGATGATCAAGATCAAACCGAAGGTGGCTTTGTCGGCCGATGTGCTTTCGTGCACGGCGAGGCTGCCCCAGGGAGTGCAGCCCAAGGTGGCCAAGTTCGTTACGCAGTTCCAGGCGGACCCCACGCGCTCCGGGATCAATTACGAAAAGATCCGGGATGCCCGCGACAAGCGCATGCGCTCGGTGCGCATCGACCAGGCCTACCGCGGCATCGTTTTGGTTCCGGACAAGGGCGATGTCTACCTCCTGTTGTGGATCGACAAGCATGACGACGCCTACGCCTGGGCCAGGCGGCACAAGGTGGGTATTCATGCCGAGACCGGGACCCTGCAGGTCTTCGTGCCGGAGACGGGCGAGGTTGCAGCGGAGAAGGCCAGAGTCGCTGAGGCCATCGGTCGGCCCGGTGCCTTCGACGGGCTCAAGGATCGGCAGCTGTTGCGCCTGGGCGTGCCCGAAGAGCAGCTTGCGCTGGTGCGCGGGGTCCATGACGAGCTGGAACTAGATGCGATCGAGGACCGCCTGCCGCAGGAGGCCTATGAAGGCCTGTTCCTCTACCTGGCGGGCACGCCCTATGAGGAGATCATCAATGAGCGGGAGCAGGTCGCGGCAGTCGATGTCAACGACTTCTCCGCCGCCTTGCAGCGGTTGAGCACCCAGAGCCGTTTCTATGTGGCCGAGGACGAGGTGGAGCTCCAGCGCATGCTCAATGCGCCGCTCGATCAATGGCGGGTCTTCCTGCACCCCTCGCAGCGCAGGTTGGCGACCGGGATCAAGAACGGGCCGGTGCGCGTCCTCGGTGGGGCGGGCACCGGCAAGACGGTGGTGGCCATGCACCGCACCCGATGGCTGTTGGAGAACGATCCGGAGGCCAGGGTCCTGTTCACCACCTTCACCCGCAATCTGGCCATGGATATCGAGGAGAACCTGCGCTCGATCTGCTCGCCGGAACTCATGCGGCGCGTGGAGGTGGTGAATCTGGACCAGTGGGTGGCGAACTACCTGCGCAAAAAGAACTATGACTATCGCATCGAGTACGACGCGGACAATGTCCACTGGAGACAGGCCCTGGATCTCGCTCCGGCGGAGCTCGGGCTGCCGGATGCCTTCTACCGCGAGGAATGGGAGCGGGTCGTACAGCCACAGAATATCCGGACGCTGGACGAGTACAAGCAGGCCTCCCGTATCGGTCGCGGCACACGGTTGACCCGCAAGAGCCGGATCGCCATCTGGCCGGTCTTCGAGGAATACAGAAACTTGCTCATGGCCAACGGGCTGCGCGAGGTGGAGGACGCCTACGCGGATGCCGCTGCACTGATCAGTGAGGACAGCGCGGGGCTGCCCTACACATCCATAGTCGTCGATGAAGCGCAGGACATGGGCGTACAGGCCTTCCGCCTGCTGCGGGCCATGGTGCCGGAAGGCCCCAATGACCTGTTCATCGTGGGCGATGGGCATCAGCGCATCTATGCGCGCAACAAGGTCGTGCTCAGCCGGTGCGGGATCAACATACGGGGGCGATCCCGCCGCCTGCGCATCAATTATCGGACCACTGACGAGATCCGGCGTTGGGCGGTCAACCTGCTGGAGGGCTGCCCGGTGGATGACCTGGATGGCGGCAGTGACACCACGCAAGGGTACAAGTCACTGACCCACGGGAACCCGCCCCAGCGAGAGGTGTTTTCGAGCGCCGCGGAACAAAACGCATTCATCGTCAACTTGCTGGAGCAGCGCGGGCGCGAGGGTACTCCTCTGGAATCCATTTGTATCACTGCAAGAACGAAGGCGGAGTTGAAAAAAGTGGCCGACGCCTTGCGCGAAAAAGGTATTGGCTGCTACTTGCTCGAACGTGACTCCCTGGACCGGGGGCATCCGGGCGCGGTGCGCCTGGCGACCATGCATCGCGTCAAGGGCCTCGAGTTCGATGAGATGATCCTGGCCAGCATCAACCGTGGCCTGGTGCCGCTGGAGAAGGCGCTGTCGTCCAAGGGTGACGCTGTAGAACGCAAGGCCGCGGACTTGCAGGAGCGTGCCTTGCTATACGTGGCCATCACCCGGGCCAAAAAGCGCGCCACCGTGTTGTCGTATGGCGAAGCGAGCGAGTACCTGAAAAGCCCGGCGATCGGCTGAGCCGAAGGGTCGAGTGTCGTCGGGGGTGGATTCGGGTTTGGGGTGCAGCTGGCCAGCCGCCATGTAGTGGGGGCGGGAACTGCGCCTCCCGTGGTTTTTCTGCGCCGTGGTGGGCGCTCAGTCCGGCCGGTTGCGCATGTGGTCGGCGGTGCGGAAGAAGGCCTGGTCCAGGTGGGCGCGCAGCGGTCCGTCGATGCCCAGTTCGTCCAGGGCCTGGCCCATGCACAACAGCCACTGGTCGCGCTCGCGCGTGCCGATGGGGAAGGGCAGGTGGCGACGGCGCAGCATGGGGTGGCCGTATTCCTGCACGTACAGGGGCGGGCCGCCCAGCCAGCCGGACAGGAACTTGAACAGCTTGTCGCGGGCGTGGTCCAGGTTCTCCCCGTGCAGGCGGCGCACTTCCCAGGCCTCGGGCAGGTTGTCCATGAGGTCGTAGAAGCGGTCCACCAGCTTGCGCACGCCCTCGGCGCCGCCCAGCAGGTCGTAGGGGGTGGCATCCGGCGAAGGAGTCTGACGTTCGTTCTGCATGGCGGGCCTCAGTGGCGGAAGAACTGCACCGGCCGCTCCATGGCCGACTCCTCGTAGCTGCGGTCGAAGACCAGCTCGATGGCCATGTCCTGTTCGTTGCCCTGGGCGCGCACCTGCTGCAGCTCCGGCAGGCGGTTGGCCAGCCAGGTACACATGGCGCCGGCCACGTTGTCCTGCTCGTCGAACAGGGCGTTGATCATGGTATTGGCGACGTACTGGGCGCGCTGCAGCAGGTCGGGCGATTCGATGCGCTCCTCGCCCAGGCGGATGCCGCTGTCCAGCTTGGCGTCCATGTCGTCCAGAAAGCGCAGCTGCAGGCCGGGCAGGCGCTGGTTGCGGTCGTATTCGAGGATCTTGGCGCCGTTCACGACGACGACGAGTTTGGGCTTCATGGCAGGTTCCCGGCAGTGGCGACGGGGGCAATCTGCCAGCCTGGCGCGCGGCGGGCAAGTAACCCCATGCGCGCGCTCAGGCGGCGGCCTGGGTGGGGTCCAGTTCCTGCAGGAAGGCCTGCAGCCACTCCAGCGGGCGCTCGGCCTCGTCGGCGTCCAAGGTGAAGTGCAGCTTCTCCTGCCCCTGCAGGCGATACTTGTCGGGCCGCTGCTGGATGCGCTGCAGCAGGCGGCCCACGTCGATGCGCGGCTCGGCGTCGAACAGGATGCGACCGCTGTCGCCGGCCAGGTCCAGCTTGCGGATGCCGAGCGGCTGGGCCAGCAGCTTGACGCGCGCGTTCTCGAACAGCTGCCGGGCCGGGTCCGGCAGCAGGCCGAAGCGGTCCACCAGCTCCACCTGCAGCTCGTGCAGCTCCGCCTCGCTGGCGGCGCTGGCGATGCGCTTGTAGAGGATGAGCCGCTCGTGCACGTCCGGCACGTAGTCCTCCGGCAGCAGGGCGGGCCGGCCCAGGTCCACCTCGGTGGCGTGGCGGGCGGCGGACACGTCCTCCGGCAGCTGGCCGGACTTGAGGGCCTTTACGGCGCGCTCCAGCAGCTGGTTGTAGAGGGTGAAGCCGATCTCCTGGATCTGGCCGCTCTGCTCGTCGCCCAGCAGCTCGCCGGCGCCGCGGATCTCCAGGTCGTGGGTGGCCAGGGTGAAGCCCACACCCAGGTCCTCCAGCGACTCGATGGCCTCCAGGCGCTTGATGGCGTCCGGCGTCATGGCCTTGCGCGGCGGCGTAATGAGGTAGGCGTAGGCGCGGTGGTGGGAGCGGCCCACCCGTCCGCGCAGCTGGTGCAGCTGGGCCAGGCCGAAGCGGTCGGCGCGGTTGATGATGATGGTGTTGGCGCTGGGCACGTCGATGCCCGTCTCGATGATGGTGGTGCACACCAGCACGTTGAAGCGCTGGTGCACGAAGTCCAGCATGACCTGCTCCAGGTCGTGCTCGCGCATCTGGCCGTGGGCCACGCGGATGCCCGCCTCCGGCACCAGCTCGGCCAGCTCGCGGGCCGCCTTGTCGATGGTCTTGACCTCGTTGTGCAGGAAGTACACCTGCCCGCCGCGGCGGATCTCGCGCTGCACGGCCTCCTGGATCATGACCGCGTTCCACTCGGAGACGAAGGTCTTGATGGCATGGCGCTGCAGCGGCGGGGTGGCGATGATGGACAGGTCGCGCAGCCCGGCCAGGGAGAAGTTGAGCGTGCGCGGGATGGGCGTGGCGGTGAGGGTGAGCACGTCCACCTCGGCGCGCAGCGACTTGAGGTGCTCCTTGTGGCGCACGCCGAAGCGCTGCTCCTCGTCGATGATGACCAGCCCCAGGTTCTTGAACCTGACGTCCTTCTGCAGCAGCTTGTGGGTGCCGATGATGATGTCCACCTTGCCCTCGGCCAGGTCCTGCAGGACGGCCTTCTGCTGCCTGGGGCTCTTGAAGCGCGACAGGGACTCGACGCGGATGGGCCAGTCGGCGAAGCGGTCGGCGAAGGTCTGGCCGTGCTGCTGGGCCAGCAGGGTGGTGGGCACCAGCACGGCCACCTGGCGGCCGGTGCTGGCCACCACGAAGGCGGCGCGCATGGCCACCTCGGTCTTGCCGAAGCCCACGTCGCCGCAGATGACGCGGTCGGTGGGCCGCTCGGAGGCCAGGTCCTTGAGCACGGCGTCGATGGCCGCCTGCTGGTCCTCGGTCTCCTCGAAGGGGAAGGCGCTGGCGAAGGCCTGGTATTCCTGCGGGTCGAAGGGGAAGGCGTGGCCGCTGCGGGCGGCGCGGCGGGCGTAGATCTCCAGCAGCTCGGCCGCCACGTCGCGCGCCTTCTGCGCCGCCTTGCGTTTGGCCCGCTCCCACTGGCCGCTACCCAGCTTGTGCAGCGGCGCGTGCTCGGCGTCGGCGCCGGTGTAGCGGCTGATGAGGTGCAGGGAGGACACCGGCACATACAGCTTGTCGCCGCCGGCGTACTCCAGGGTCAGGTACTCCGCCTCGCCGCCGCCCACGTCCAGCCGCTGCAGGCCGCGGTAGCGGCCCACGCCGTGGTCCTCGTGCACCACCGGCGCGCCGATGTGCAGGTCGGTGAGGTTGCGCACGATGGCGTCGGCGTCGCGCGTGGGGCGGCGGCGCCGGCGCGCCGGGCGGGCGTGCTGCGGCAGCAGGGCGCCCTCCGGCACCAGGGCCACGCCGTCGGCGGGCAGCACGAAACCCTCCGCCACCGGCGCCACGGTGATGGTGGCGGGCTGGCCGGCGGACAGGCAGGCCTGCCAGTCGGGCTGCGGGCGGGGACGCAGGTCGTAGGGGTGCAGGACGTCGATGAGCGCCTCGCGCCGGCCAGCCGAGTCCGCGCAGAACACCACGCGCGTCCCGGCCTGGTGGGCCAGCCACTGCCGCAGGGCGGCGGCGGGCTCCGCCTGGCGGGGCTTGAGGGACAGGTCGGGCAGGGGCGCGCTGGCGAAGTTGACCCGCCCCGGGCCGGGCGGCAGCGCCTGGCGGTGCAGGGTGAGCCCCGGCCGCCCGGCCAGGCGGGCGAAGGCCTCCTCCGGCGGCAGGCAGATCTCCTCCGGCGTCAGCAGGGGGCGCTCGATGTCGTGACGGCGCTGCTCGTAGCGCGCCTGCACGCTCTGGAAGAAGGTCTCCGCCTGGCTGGCGGTGTCGGCCAGCTGCACGAACAGGGCGTCCTCCGGCAGGTAGTCGAACAGGGTGGCGGTGTCCTCGAAGAACAGCGGCAGGTAGTACTCGATGCCGCCCACCGGGCTGCCGGCGGACACGCTGCGGTAGATCTGGCTGGCGTTGGGATCGCCCTCGAAGCGCTCGCGGTAGCGGCGCCGGAACTGGCGGATGCCGGCCTCGTCCAGGGGGAACTCGCGGGCCGGCAGCAGGCGCACCGCCTCCAGGCGGTCGGTGGAGCGCTGCGTCTCCGGATCGAAGCGGCGCAGGGTGTCGATCTCGTCGTCGAACAGGTCGATGCGGAACGGCGCCGCGCTGCCCATGGGGAACACGTCGATGATGGCGCCGCGCACGGCGAATTCGCCGTGTGTGTACACCTGGCTCACGGCCCGGTAGCCGGCCCGCTCCAGGCGGGCGCGGAAGACCTCCACGTCCAGCCGGTCGCCCACGCGCAGGTCAAAGGCGTGGGCGGCCAGGTAGTCGGGCGGCGCCAGCCGCTGCAGGAAGGTGGACACCGGCAGCACCAGCAGCCCCTCACGCAGGCCGGCCAGGCCGCTCAGCACGCGCAGGCGCTCGGAGACGATGTCCTCGTGGGGGGAGAACAGGTCGTAGGGCAGGGTCTCCCAGTCCGGCAGGTGGTGCACGATGTGCGCCTTCTGCGCCAGGAAGAAGCGCGCCTCCTGCTCCAGCTGGTCGGCGCTGTGGCTGTCCGGCGCCAGCAGTACCACCAGGCGCCGGGCGCGGCGCGCCAGCTCGGCCGCGGCCAGCGACAGGCTGGCGCCGTACAGCCGGCCCCACTCGGGGTGGCTACGCGCCAGCGCGGACAGGTCCTGTTGCAGCAGGGGACGGGGCGTGTCGGACACGGGACGGGGATCGCTCGGCATGGGGCCGGAAGTGTGGGCACGGGCAGGGCGGAAATCAAGGCGGCCGGCCCCGAACGAGGCGAGGCGACGGACCGGAGTCCGCCGCCTCGTTCACTCTGTCAGGAGGGCGGCGGTTCCGTCCGCCGCCGGGTGATGCTCAGGGCTTGGCGGTGGACAGGCCCAGGATGTGCCAGTCCTGCATGCCGCCGCGATACCACTTGATCTTCTCGGCCGGGTAGCCGAACTTGAGCAGGTTCTTGATGTTGTTGGGCGACTGGCCGCACCACATGCCGTTGCAGAACATGACCAGCGTCTTGGCGTTGGAGAAGTCGAATACCTTGCTGGTGTCGCCCGCGGCGATGGCCTCGTCCACCGCGAAGGCGTCGGCCCCCTTGGCCAGCTTCACGTTGAACTGCTCGGTCATGATCTTGATGATGCCGTCGGTGGTGGCGCCCTTCTTGGGATTGAGCTTGGTCCAGGGGATATTGATCGCGCCCGGGATGGTGCCCTTGGCCACCCAGTCCGGCGTGCGCGAGTCGACGACCAGGATCTCGTCATCCTTGCCCTTGTTGTATTTCTCGTCCAGGTAGTGGATCACCTCCACCTCGCCCAGGGTCTCCACGCCCGGCGCCAGCTTGATGGGCTGGATGCAGAACGGCGGACAGGGTCGCGAGGTCTTGGCGAAGGCCGGATCGACGGTGGCCTTGTTGTCCTGGTTGCGCTTGATCTCGAACGGCTTGCCGTTGTGCTTCACCGTGATGCTCATGAGATCGGGCGTGATGCCCACCGGCTTGCCGGCCAGGGCGGTCCCGCCGGCGACCAGTCCGGTGGCCAGGGCTGCCGTCAGCAAGAGCGATTTCAGTTTCATTTGCACAATCCTCCTTTGGATGTTGGCTTTGGTGGTGTGTGCCGGGATGGCACGGGGGTCGCCCCGCGGCTGCGGGACGAAACAAGCGGGGTGGAACAGGGCGGGCGCTGCGGCGGCACGGGCGGCTCACTCGCAGTCGGGTTCCTCGTCGCCTTCCTGGGAGTCGGGATTCTGGGCCTTGCCCTCCTCCGCCTGGGCGCCGCACGCGGGCAGGGCCTGCGAGCCGCTGGCCAGCGGGCCGGCGGCGGCGAGGGCGGGCAGCAGGGCGAACAGCAGGGGCAGAACGATGCGAAGTGTGGTGATCATGGGGCTTCCCTGGTGGTGATGTGTTATCGGAATGGTTCGGAGGTTTCTAGCATCGCCCCCCGTGACGGTCAATAGCCGAGGTTTATTAACACATTAATTTTTATATGGTTTTTATGGGGTGTCGTCGTCGCGCGCCAGGCGTAGCAGCTCGCCGTAGGCGTCGATGCGTCGGTCGCGCAGGAAGGGCCAGATGCGGCGCAGGCGTGCGGTGCGGGTCAGGTCCAGCTCGGCGTGCAGCACCTGCCCCTCGGCCTCGGTGGCGCGCGCCAGCCATTCGCCCTGCGGGCCGCAGATGAAGCTGCCGCCCCAGAAGTCGATGGCCTCCGCCGCCGCCTCGCCCGGTGGCTCGCGGCCCACCCGGTTGGCGGTGAGCACGGGCAGGTGGTTGGCCACGGCGTGGCCGCGCTGCACGGTCTGCCAAGCGTCCAGCTGGCGCGCCTGCTCGGCGGGGTCGTCGGCCGGGTCGAAACCGATGGCGGTGGGGTAGAGCAGCAGCTCGGCGCCGGCCAGGGCCATGAGCCGCGCCGCCTCCGGGAACCACTGGTCCCAGCACACCAGCACGCCCAGCCGGCCCACGGAGGTGGCCACGGGGGTGAAGCCCAGGTCGCCGGGGGTGAAGTAGTACTTCTCGAAATAGCCGGGGTCGTCGGGGATGTGCATCTTGCGGTAGCGCCCGGCGATGTCGCCGTCGCGCTCCAGCACCACGGCGGTGTTGTGGTACAGGCCGTCCAGGCGCCGCTCGAACAGGGAGACGACCAGCACGATGTCCAGCTCGCGGGCCAACCGGCCGAAGAAGGCCGTGCTCGGCCCGGGCACGGGCTCGGCCAGGTCGAAGGCGTCCGGGTCCTCGCGGCGCGGGAAGTAGGGGCCCAGGTGCAGCTCGGGCAGCAGCACCAGGCGCGCCCCGTCCCGGGCCGCGGCGCGGATCAGCGTGGCGCTGCGCTCGCGGTTGGCCTGCGGGTCGGGCGACAGGCGCTGCTGCACCACGGCCACCGGCAGGCGGCGGGCGTCAGCGGGCATGGCGTTGCGGCAGGTGCATGGTCTGGCAATGTACGCTGCCGCCCTGGCGAATGAAAGCCCGCGCCGGCACCGGCACGATCTCGCGCCCCGGGAAGGCGCCGGCCAGGGCGGCCAGGGCGGCAGCGTCTTGGGGCACGTCGTACACCGGCACCAGCACGGCGCCGTTGACGATGAGGAAGTTGGCGTGGCTGGCCGGCAGACGCGCGCCCTGCTCGTCGTGGATGGGGTCGGGCAGGGGCAGGGGCACCAGTCGGTAGGGGCGGCCGTCGGCCGTGCGCAGGGCGGCCAGCTCGGCGGCCAGGCGGGCCAGGGGCGCGTGGTGCGGGTCGGCCCGGTCGGGGCAGACCACGTGGGCGATGGTGTGGCAGTCGCAGAAGCGGGCCAGCATGTCGATGTGGCCGTCGGTGTCGTCGCCAGCCAGCCAGCCGTTGTCCAGCCACAGGATGCGCCGCACGCCCAGGCTGGCGCGCAGGCGGGCGGCCAGCGCGGCGGCGTCCAGGCCGGGATTGCGGCGCGGGTCGAGCAGGCAGTGGCGCGTGGCCAGCACGGTGCCGGCGCCGTCGCTGTCGATGGCCCCGCCCTCCAGCACCAGGCTCGAGCGCTCCACGGGCGGGGCGTCCGGCAGGGCCGCGGCCAGGCGGGCGGTGAAGGCGTCGTCGCGAGCGGCCGGGAACTTGCCGCCCCAGCCGTCGAAGCGGAAGTCCAGCCAGCGGGCCTGCCCGTCGTGGGTCACGGTGAGGGGGCCGAAGTCGCGCACCCAGTTGTCGTCGGTGGGCACGGAGACGAGGGTGAGGCGGGCCGGGTCCAGCCGCGCCAGGGCGGCGCGGGCGGCGGCGTCGTCCAGGGCCGGCGGCAGGTTGACGAGCAGGGGCTGGAAGCGCTGGATGTGCCGCGCCAGGGTCAGCCAGGCGGCGCGCACGGCCGGGTAGTGCGCCCCCCAGCCGGCGTCGGGCACCGGCCAGGACAGCAGCACGGCGGCCTGCGGCTCCCATTCGGCGGGCAGGCGGCGGGCCGGCGGGGCGGACTGGGGCGATTCGCTCACGCGCGTGCGGGATGAAGATGAAACGGGCGGAAAGGCCCCAGTCTAGCAGGCGGCGGGCGAGGGGCGCCGCCGGGCGGTCGTCAGTGGCCGGCGGGCTGGCCGGCGCCGTGGCGCACGGCGTGGATGACGTAGCGACCCTCGAAGTAGACGGAGAAGGCGGGGTAGTCCCAGCGGGTGATGGGTGGGCGGCCCACCGGGCCGCGCCGGCGCAGGGGCTGGCCGTAGCGCTGCAGCACGTGCCGCATGGACATGCCGCGCGCCGGCGCGGCGGCGTCTTCCACCACCGTCAACCGGCCGCCGTCGAGGCGCACGATGGTGGCGCCGGCGGGGGCGGTGAGGCCGAGGGCGAGGCACAGGGCGAGGGCGGTCAGCGGCTGGCGCATGGGCTGGGACTGGTGGCTGGCGACGGGGAGCATTCTAGCACCGTGCCGTGCCGTGCCGGCGCTGGCCGGTCGGCTCGATCTGCCCCCGGTCGGCCGGCCCCGTGACCGTTTTCGCGCCGCGCTTGTTACCGATCGTGGCGCGCATCGAACGGGCGTCGGCTTTTGTGGTTCAATACGCGCCATGTTCAAACCCCTGCCGCTGTACATCGGCCTGCGCTACACACGCGCCAAGCGCCGCACCCACTTCATCTCCTTCATCTCCCTCATCTCCATCGTCGGCATCGCCCTGGGCGTGATGGCGCTGATCACCGTGCTGTCGGTGATGAACGGCTTCGAGAAGGAGCTGCGCACACGCATCCTGGGCATGGCCGCCCACGCCCAAGTGCTGAGCGTGGAGGGCAAGGTGAACGACTGGCAGGACGTGCAGCGGCGCGCCGAGGCGGACCCCATGGTGGAGGCGGCGGCGCCGGAGGTGGAGTTCGAGGCCATGCTCAACCACGGCGACCAGGTGGGCGGGGCGGTGCTGCGCGGCGTGCTGCCGGACCAGGAGCGGCGCGTCTCCGACGTGCACCGCCACATGGTGAGCGGCGCCATGGAGGACCTGGCCCCCGGCCGCTATGGCATCGTGCTGGGCAGGGAGCTGGCCAACCTGCTGGCGGCCGACGTGGGCGACAAGGTGACCGTCATCACCCCCGGCACCAACGTCACGCCGGCCGGCATTCTGCCGCGCCTGCGCCGCTTCACGGTGGTGGGCATCTTCTCGGTGGGCATGTACGAGTACGACCGCGCCACCGCCTTCGTGCACCTGCGCGACGCGGCGCGCCTCATGCGCCTGGGCGAGGCGGTGACCAGCCTGCGCCTGCGCCTGACCGACATGTTCCGCGCCCCGGAGGTGAGCGCCCGCCTCAATGCCACGCTGCCCTCCACGCTGTGGACCACCGACTGGACGCGCCAGCACGCCAATTTCTTCAAGGCCGTGCAGACCGAGAAGCGGGTCATGTTCTTCATCCTGCTGCTGATCGTGGCGGTGGCCGCCTTCAACATCGTCTCCACGCTGGTCATGCTGGTGAACGACAAGCGCGCCGACATCGCCATCCTGCGCACCCTGGGGCTGGCGCCGCGCCAGGTGATGGGGGTGTTCATGGTGCAGGGTACGCTCATCGGCGCCATCGGCACGGCCCTGGGTGTGCTGGGCGGGGTGCTCATCGCCAGCAACGTGGAGACCATCGTGCCCTTCCTGGAATCAGTGTTCCACACCAAGTTCCTGGCGCCGGACGTGTACTACATCAGCGAGCTGCCCTCCGACCTGCGCTACCGCGACGTGGTGATCATCGCCGCGGTGGCCTTCCTGGCCTCCATGGTCATGACCCTTTACCCGGCCTGGCAGGCGGCCCGCACCCAGCCGGCGGAGGCGCTGCGCTATGAATGACAACGCGGTGGTGCTGGAGGCGCGCGGGCTGGAGAAGGTGTTCCGCGAAGGCAAGCTGGCCGTGCCCGTGCTCAAGGGCGTGGACCTGCAGGTGGCGCGCGGCGAGATGATCGCCGTGGTGGGCGCCTCCGGCAGTGGCAAGAGCACCCTGCTGCACCTGCTGGGCGGGCTGGACCTGCCCACCGCCGGCACCGTGCACGTGCACGGCCAGGTCATGTCACGCCTGTCGGACACCGCGCGCGGCCGGCTGCGCAACGCCCACCTGGGCTTCATCTACCAGTTCCATCACCTCCTGCCCGAGTTCACCGCCCTGGAGAACGTGGCCATGCCCCTGCTCATCGCCGGCCGGGACGTGGCCACGGCGCGGCAACGGGCGTGGGCGCTGCTGGAGCGGGTGGGGCTGGGCGAGCGGCTCACCCACAAGCCGGGCGAACTGTCCGGCGGCGAGCGACAGCGCACGGCCATCGCCCGCGCCCTGGCCAACACGCCGGACATCGTGCTGGCCGACGAGCCCACCGGCAACCTGGATCAGCACACCGCCGAGCAGATCTACCAGCTGCTGCTGGAGCTGAACCGGGAGCTGCACACCGCCTTCGTCATCGTCACCCACGACGAGCACCTCGCGGCGCGCATGCACGCCGTGCACCGCATGCGCGACGGGCGCCTCTACCCGGACTATCCGGACTGACGGCGCCGCCGGCGGCGGTGGCGGTGCCGGTAGCGGCGCAGCACGTAGGCGCGCCAGAACACCTGCATGGCGCACCAGCCCGTCAGGGCGGCCAGCGTGCCCACCACCATGCCCCCCACCAGCAGCGGCTTCCAGAAAGTGACCAGATTGGCCGACAGCCATTCTCGGCTGGCCTGAAAATGCAGATCCGGCGCCGGCGTGTGCAGGATCCAGGCCCCCAGCCGGTACACGGCGAGAAATATGGGCGCCATGGTGAGCGGGTTGGTGACCCACACCAGCACCACCGCGATGGGCAGGTTGACGCGCAGCAGCACGGCCAGCGCCGCCGCCAGCAGCATCTGGAAGGGGATGGGCATGAAGGCACAGAACAGGCCGACGGCCACCGCGCCGGCGGCGGAGTGGCGGTTCAGGTGCCACAGGTTGGGATCATGCAATGCGTCGCCCAGCAGGCGGATGCTGCGCTCCTGGCGGAGGCGGTGGGGCGCGGGCAGCAGGCGTTGCAGCAACTTTCTCGGCATGCCCGGGTGCGGACGGGACTCGCTGGCTGGGGTGGGCCAACCTAGCTTAGCCGAAGGCGAAGCCCGATAAAACATGGGGCTGTTTGCACTGGGTTTCCTGACCGGCGTCGGCCTGCTGTACCTGCTGCCGGCCGTGCCGCCCCTGCCCTGGGCGCTGGCCCTGGCGGCCCTGGCCGGGGCAGGGCTGTGGCGCTGGCCGTGGATGCGCCTGCCGGCGGCGGTGGCCCTGGGGCTGGCCTGGGGTGCGCTGCGCATCGGCCCGTGGCTGGATACGGTGCTCGATTCGCGCCTGGAGCGGGTGGACCTGCTGGTCACCGGCCGCGTGCTCGGCATTCCACAGGCCCAGGGGCGTCGCCTGCGCTTCCGCTTCCGTCCGGCGCGCTGGCAGGCCGCGGACGGGACGCCGCTGACCACGCGCGCCTTGCCGGACACCCTGCTGCTGTCCTGGTACGAGGGCCACCCCGCCCTGCGTCCGGACGAGGGCTGGCGGCTCACGGTGCGCCTCAAGCGCCCCCACGGGCGCCTCAACCCGGGCGGCTTCGACTACCAGCGTTGGCTGTTCCGCGCCGGCATCGGCGCTACCGGCTACGTGCGCCGCCGGCCGCCGGCGACGCGGCTGGCGGCGGCCGGGCCCAGCCTGGATGGCCTGCGTCTGCACCTGGCCGAACGCCTGCGCGCGGCGCTGGGCGAGGGGCCAGGACGCGCCCTGGTGCTGGCTCTGGCGCTGGGTCTGCGCGACGACATCCCGCCCGCATTGTGGCAGACCCTGCTGCGTACCGGCACCAACCACCTGGTGGCCATTTCCGGCCTCCACGTGGGCCTGGCGGCGGCCCTCGGCTACTGGGCGGTGCGTGGCCTGTGGTGGCTGTGGCCGGCCCTGGCCCTGCGCTGGCCGGCGCAGCGCGCCGCCGCCCTGGGCGCCCTGCCGCCGGCCCTGGCCTATGCCGCCCTGGCCGGATTCTCCCTGCCCACCCAGCGGGCCCTGGTGATGCTCGTGGCCGGGCTGGGCTGGCTGCTGCTGGCGCGCCGCGCCCGCCTTGGCCACACCCTGTCGCTGGCCCTGCTGATGGTGCTGCTGCTGGACGTGCGCGCGCCGCTGTCGGCGGCCTTCTGGCTGTCCTTCGCGGCGGTGGCCTTTATCCTTGCCCTGGCCGCCGGCGGGCGCCTTTCCGGCCCGCGCTGGCGCGCCGTGACGGGCCTGCAACTGGCCCTGTCACTGGCCCTGCTGCCGCTCACCCTGCTGCTGTTCGGGCAGGGCAGCCTGGTGGCGCCGCTGGCCAACCTGCTGGCGGTGCCGGTGGTCACCCTGCTGGCCGTGCCCCTGGTGCTGCTGGGCACGCTCCTGCTCTTGCCCTGTCCGGCCCTCGCTGTTCCGCTGCTGCACGGCGCGGCGGCCCTGCTGGACGCCTTGCAGTCGGTGCTCGCCTGGCTGGCCGCCTGGCCCGGTGCCCAGCTGGCGGACGTGGACCTGTCCTGGCCGGCGGCGCTGCTGGCCCTGGCCGGGGTGGGCCTGCTGCTGGCGCCGCGCGGCTGGCCGGGCCGGCCATTGGCGGTGCTGCTGTTCCTGCCCGCCCTGCTGCCGGGACGGGCGCCCCTGCCGGCGGGTGCCTTCCGCGCCGACTTCCTAGACGTGGGCCAGGGGCTGGCGGTGGTGGTCACCACCCGCAGCCACGTACTGCTGTTCGACACCGGGCCGGCCTGGCGCGGCCACAGCCTGGCGGCGCGCGAGGTACTGCCCTTCCTGCGCCGGCAGGGCGTGCGCGCCCTGGACGCACTGGTGCTGAGTCATGCCGACAGCGACCACGCCGGCGGCCGCGCCGACCTGGAGGCGGCCCTGCCCGTCCGGGCCGCCTGGGCCTCCTTCGCCGTGCACCGTTCGCGCCTGGCCTGGCGGCGCTGCGCGGCGCCTGTGGCGTGGCAGTGGGACGGAGTGGCATTCCGCTTTCTGAACGGGCCGGCCGGGGCAGGGGAGAGCGAGAACGACGCCGCCTGCGTGCTGCAGGTGCGCGGCCCGGGTGGCAGCCTGCTGCTCACCAGTGACATCGAGCGGCGCGCCGAGCGGGCCTTGCTGCGGCGTTATGGCGACGGCCTGCGCAGCACGGTCATGGCGCTGCCTCACCACGGCAGCGAGACCTCCTCCACGCCGGCCTTTCTGGACGCGGTGGCGCCGGCCATCGCCGTGGCCTCGGTGGGCTACCGCAACCGCTGGGGCTTTCCCCGGCCGGCGGTGCTGGCCCGCTACCGGGCCCGCGGCGTGCGGGTGCTGCGCACCGACCGTGACGGCGCGGTGCGCATCGAGTTCCCGCCTGAAGGGCCCCCGCGCGCCGCGGGGCAGCGCGCTGCCCATCCCCGTCTGTGGCATGCGTTAACCGGTTGGCAATTCTGAGCTTTCGCATTTGAACACCCCGGCAATTCCGATATGATAGCCGCCCACTGGACAACGGAATGGCAGAACCCCCAAGTGTTTGAATTGGTTAAAGCCGGCGGCTGGCTCATGCTGCCCATCATCGCCTGCTCGGTCATCGCGCTGGCGATCATCATCGAACGCTTCTGGTCGCTGCAGCGCAGCAAGATCATCCCCGACCAGCTGGTCAACAAGGTGTGGCACTGGGTGCAGCAGGGCCAGATGACCGCCGAACGCCTGCGCGATCTGCGCGAGAGCTCGCCGCTGGGGCACATCCTGGCGGCCGGCCTGGTCAACGCCAACCAGCCGCGCGAGGTGATGAAAGAGGCCATAGAGGACACGGGTCGCCACGTGGTGCCGGAGCTGGAGCGCTACCTCAATACCCTCGGCACCATCGCCGCCATCACGCCGCTGCTGGGCCTGCTGGGCACCGTGGTGGGCATGATCCAGGTGTTCAGCGTGATCACCGCCGTGGGCGTGGGTGATCCCGGCGAGCTGGCCGGCGGCATCTCCAAGGCGCTCATCACCACCGCCGCCGGCATCTCGGTGGCCATTCCCAGCCTCGCCTTCTACCGCTACTTCCGTGGCCGCGTGGACCAGCTGGTGGTGGAAATGGAGGAGGAGGCCCTCAAGCTGGTGGACGCCGTGCATGGCGAGCCGGACAAGTGAGCGGGGGCCGGTCATGAATTTTCGCCACAGCTCCAGGGAGCAGGACGTGGAGATCAGCATAACGCCGCTGATCGACGTGGTGTTCATCCTGCTCATCTTCTTCATGGTCACCACCACCTTCGACCGCAACGCCGAGCTGCGCATCGACCTGCCCGAGGCCAGCAGCAAGGAGAAGCCGCAGCACCAGGAGGTGCTGGAGATCGACATCGATGCCAATGGCCGCTACTACGTCAACCAGGTGGAGGTGGTGGGCACACAGGCGAAGACCCTCATGATGGCGATGCGCAAGTCCCTGCAGGATGGCAAGCCGGTGCCGGTGCTCATCCGCGCCGATGCCAAGACGCCGCATCAGGCCGTGGTCACCGCCATGGACGTCGCCGGCCGCCTGGGCCTGAACCGCATCTCCATCGCCACCAGCTTCTCCGACGGCCAGTGACACCGGTGGCCGGGCGAAGGTGAACGACACGCGGCCAGGCCCCATCTACCGCCGCCTGCTGGGCTACAGCGCCGAATACTGGCCGCTGCTGGTGGTGGCGGTGCTGGGCATGATGGTGTCGGCGGCCACCGAGCCGGCCTTCGCCGCCCTCATGAAACCGCTGCTGGACGGCAGCTTCGTGCAGCGCGATCCGGCCACACTGCGCTGGGTGCCAGTCGCCCTGGTGGGGGTGTTCCTGGCGCGTGGCATCGCCACTTTCGTCACCAACTACCTCATGACGCGCATCGGCCGGGCGGTGATCAAGCGCCTGCGCGGGGAGATGTTCTCCCAGTACCTGGCCATGCCGGTGCACTTCTTCGACCGGGCCACCAGCGGCGAGTTGATCTCCAAGATCACCTACGACGTGGAACAGGTGGCCGAGGCGGCCACCAAGAGCATCACCATCCTGGTGCGCGACACGCTCACCATCGTCGGGCTGCTGGCCTGGATGTTCTACCTGAGCTGGCAGATGACACTCGGCTTTCTGGTCATCGGCCCGCTGGTGACTGGCATCGTGGTGTGGGTGACGCGCCGCTTCCGCCGCATCAGCCACCACATCCAGGGCTCTATGGGCGAGGTGACAAAGACCACCCAGGAGGCCATCGACGGCATCCGCGTGGTGAAGATCTTCGGCGGCCAGGAGCACGAGCGGCGCCACTTCGAGGCCGCCAACGAGCGCAACCGCCGCCTGCACCTGAAGATGGCCGTGGCCCGTTCGGCCACCACGCCCATCGTGCAGCTATTCGTGGCCCTGGCCCTGGCCGGCATGATCCTGTTCGCCACCCGCCAGCAGTTCCACGGCATCATCACCGTGGGCACCTTCATGTCCTTCCTCACCGCCATGCTCATGCTGCTGGCGCCCATCAAGCGCCTCACGGAGATCAACCCGACCATCCAGCGTGGCATCGCCGCCGGGGCCAGCATCTTCGAGATCCTCGACATGCCCACCGAGGTGGACACCGGCACGCACGAGGTGGCGCGGGCACGCGGCGAGCTGGAGTTCCGCCACGTGTACTTCCGCTACGCGGTGGACGAGCCCTATGTGCTCAAGGACGTCTCCTTCCGCATCGCGCCGGGTGAGACGGTGGCGCTGGTGGGGCGCTCCGGCGGCGGCAAGTCCACCATCGCCAACCTGGTGCCCCGCCTGTACGACGTGTCCGCCGGCCAGGTGCTGGTGGACGGCATTCCGGTGCACGAGTGGAAGCTGCGCTCGCTGCGCGACCAGGTGGCCTACGTGGGCCAGCAGGTGACCCTGTTCAACGATACCATCCGCAACAACATCGCCTACGGCCGGCTGGCCAACGCCAGCGAGGCGCGCATCATCGCCGCCGCCAAGGCCGCCCACGCCTGGGAGTTCATCGAGAAGTTGCCCGGGGGGCTGGACACGCCGGTGGGCGAGAAGGGGGTCATGCTGTCCGGCGGGCAGCGCCAGCGCATCGCCATCGCTCGCGCCCTGCTGCGCGACGCGCCCCTCCTGATCCTGGACGAGGCCACCGCCGCCCTGGACAGCGAGTCGGAGCGCGCCGTGCAGCTGGCCCTGGAGAATCTGGCCCGCGACCGCACCACCCTGGTCATCGCCCACCGCCTGTCCACCATCGAGAAGGCCGACCGCATCCTGGTGGTGCAGGACGGGCGCATCGTGGAGTCCGGCCGCCACGGTGAGCTGCTGGCCAGGCGCGGCAGCTATGCCAATCTCTACCAGCTCCAGTACGGGTGCGCCGCCCGCTCCGGCTGAGCGCGACAGCCCCTGTTGGCACCGGCATAATCCGCTCCCCATGAGCGCCCCCACGCGAATCCGCCGCCCGCTCCGTCCCGACCTGGAGCGCCACTGGCAGTACAACGGCCCGGTGGCCTTTGCCCTGTGGCCGCTGTCCGGGCTGTATTGCGCGGTGGCGCGGCTGCGCCGCCGCCGGGTGCAACGGCGCGCCGAGCGCCTGCCGGTGCCGGTGGTGGTGGTGGGCAACATCACCGTGGGCGGCACCGGCAAGACACCCATGGTGATCTGGCTGGCCGAGTTCCTGCGCGCCCAGGGGCTTCGTCCGGGCATCGTCAGCCGCGGCTACGGCGGCCGCGCCGGCCCGGCGCCGCAGCACGTGACCGGCAGCAGCGACGCGCGGGTGGTGGGCGACGAGGCGGTGGTCATGGCCCGCCGCACGCGCTGCCCGGTGTGGGTGTGTCCGGACCGGGTGGCGGCGGCGCGCGCCCTGCTGGCGCGCCATGCGGTGGACGTGATCATCTCCGACGACGGCCTGCAGCACTACCGCCTGGGACGCGACATCGAGATCGCCATGATCGACGGCGCGCGCCGCTTCGGCAACGGGCTGTGCCTGCCGGCCGGGCCCCTGCGCGAGCCGCTGGCGCGGCTGGCGGAGGTGGACTTCCGCGTGGTCACCGGCAGCCTGGCCGACGCCGGCGAGTACGCCATGGAGCTGGCCGGCGAGGAACTGGTGCACCTGCGCAACCCGGACCGGCGGCAGCTGCTCTCCGCCCTGCGCGGCCGGCGCGTGCACGCCGTGGCGGGGGTGGGCAATCCGGACCGCTTCTTCTGGCAGCTGCGCCAAGCCGGCCTGGAGGTGGTGCCGCACCCCTTTCCGGACCACTACAGCTACCGTGTGGAAGACTTGCAGTTCGACCGGGAAACCCCGATCATCATGACCGAGAAGGACGCCGTGAAATGCGGCATCTTCGCCGATCATCGCCATTGGTACCTGCCGGTCAAGGCGCGCCCCGAGCCGGCCTTCTCGCAGGCCCTTTTCAACCGCATCAAGGCCATCCAGCGTGGACAAGAAACTGCTCGAGATTCTCGTGTGCCCGGTCACCAAGGGTCCGCTCGTCTATGACCGCGAGCGGCAGGAGCTGGTCTCCTGCAGCGCGCGCCTGGCCTATCCCATCCGCGATGGCATCCCGGTCATGCTGGAGGAAGAGGCACGCGCCCTGGACAGCGAGGAGGTCGAGCGGTACCGGCGCCGCGTGCCGCGCTGAATCAGGTTTCGTCCGCCTGACGCAATAGCTCGGTCACCGCCGGGTGCAGCGTGTCCGGCCGCAGCTCGCTCAGCAGGGGCACGGTGAAGGTGGCCGAGGTGCGCCGGTGCATCTCGCCGTACTGGTCCTCCTGCAGGGCGGTGTCGCCGTCGCAGCTCTGCAGCACCAGCGCTTGGTCGGCGTACAGGATCTCCACCACCTCCACCTCGCGCCCCTCGATGCGGAAGCGCCGCCCCAGCAGGCCGGCCAGCCGTGTCAGGTCCACCGGCGCCGTGTTCATGTCGTCTCCAGATAGTCGCGCACGAAGCGCTCGCGCGGCATGGTCTCGGCGCCGAGGCGCATCAGGTGGGGGTTGGGCAGCTGGCAGTCGATGAGCGGCACGTCGTGCTCGGTGAGCCACTGCGCCAGGTACACCAGTGCCACCTTGGACATGTCGTTGCGGCGGCTGAACATGGACTCGCCGGAGAACACACGCGGCAGCAGGATGCCGTACAGGCCGCCCACCAGCCGTCCCACCTCGTCCCACACCTCCACGGAATGGGCGT
>JALVPS010000391.1 GCA_027031685.1 Gammaproteobacteria bacterium
GAGCTCGGGGCGTTCCCTGACCTCGGCCCGGCGCACGGCGTCGACCGCCTCGTTGACCAGGGCGATGACGTGGAACTCGTCGAAGGTGATCTCCGCCCAGGGCAGCTGGGCCTGGGCGCCGGCGCGGAAGCTGGCCGACATGTCCATGCACAGCTCCTTGATGTTCTCCCCGCAGCCGCCATGGGCCTCCAGGTCATCGACAAAGCGCTCGAACACCGCCGCCTTGCGGCCCTCGGTGCCGAACAGGACCCGGGGCCCCTCCAGATCGCAGAACAGGCTGATGTAGTCCTGACCGCGCCGGGCCGCGGTCTCGTCCACCCCCACGGCGCGCACCCGGGAGAAGTCCTCCCGCGCCCGGGCCGCCGCCACGTAGTGATCCAGGATCCGCCAGATGCGCATGTTGCCCACCTGCAGCAGGGCGGCCACCTGGCGCACCGGCATGGCCCGGCACAGGGTCACGATCAGGGCCTCCATGAGCTGGGTGAAGCCGCTGTCGGGCCGGGCCCAGGGCACCGGCACCTGCCGGGTCTTGCCGCAGGCCCGGCAGCGCACCCGCGGCACGCGGGCATGGATATAGGCCTGGTACTGGAAGAAGTTCAGATGGCGCCAGCTGCGCGGCAGGGTGTCGTGCACCGGCTGACTCTCCGCCCCACAAGCGGGGCAGGCAAAGCGGGTGCCCGGACGGAAACCCACCTCGAAGTCGATGCGCCCCTTGGTGGGGTCGAAGGACACCCGTGTGACCTCCCAGGGTGCCTGCAGGCCCAGGGCGGCGGTGAACAGCGAGGTGTGGTCCATGGGGGTGTCCTCCTTCGATAGCGGTGGGTGATGAGGGAGGATTGTGCCCCGCCCGCGCACGCGGCCGCCAGGGACCGGACGGGCTTACCCACACCAAACGGAAAAGAGCCGAATACCGCCACTGGCGTGCTCGATGCCGAGCCGTAGTAGCGATCGCGGATGGTAGCGTTGATGCCGGGGTTGGCCTCTTCCTGGATTTTTTCCAGCGCGGCGAAGAGCCGGCCCAGCCGGTAGCCGGGGTTGGTGTTGTCGGGGTCCAATGACACGGTGAGTTCCTCCTTTTGCTCTGGATTCGAAATTCGGATGGCGCGGTTGAGGCAGCCCTTGATCAGGGCGGCGCGCGGATAGGTGACTTCCCGTTCGGCACGGCAGCGCTGCACGGCGGCGGCCAGCAGGGTGCGGGGATAGGGCCGTCCCTCCAGGATGGCGCGCAGGGTGTCGCCGGCGAGGTTGGGCGGGATATTCTTCGCCTCGCCCTGCACGGCGGTGCTCGCCAGCAGGCGGAACAGCGGCAGGTATTCCGGCTGTCTGCCGCTGTGGACGATGCGGATGTCCTCGAAGTGCTGGACGATGTGCTCGGCCAGCTCGCCGACGGTGGTCACCTGCCAGAAGCGCACGGCGATGCGGGCGGCGTTGGGCGACAACCCGAGCACGAAAAAGCGGGTATCGGCGTCGTCACGCACATAACGTCCATGATGGACGGATTTGAAGAGGGCCGCGACCTTTTCTGTCTGACGGCCGGGGTCGTCCTTCGGCGGCTCGCCGAAGATATCGACCACTGCGGTTTCCATCTCGGTGGGCCGTTCGGCCCAGAATACGGTAGAGCTGTCGCCGATCTGCAGGCGCTGGGGCGAGCCCTTGCGCAGCAGGTGGTTGAGGGCGGTGGTATAGGCAAAGGCCGGGCGTTCGCCGACCGGGGCGTTATTACCCTGCTCCTTGCCCCAGGAGCGGAAGGCGTCCAGGTTGAACGAGATGATGTTGGCGCCGGAGGTCTGCGCGCCCCAGACACCCTTGATGGCGGGGTGCAAACGGCTGATGCCGCGTTCCTCCCCCGTGATCAGACAGATGCCCTTGTCCTGGCTGTCGGCGGCCTCTTCCGCCAGCCGTTCGATGGTGTCTTTGACAGCGGGCCGCTGGCAGACCAATTCGCTGTCGCCGGCAAGCCGGAAACTGAGATTGGGATTGGCGCGCAGTTCCTTCCAGACCGGCAGGCGCATCAGGTCACGACAGGGAAAGTTGTCTAGAAATGCCAGCACCGCGACGATGCCCGGATCATTGGCTGCCGGTTCGGGGAGCGAGCGGATGCGCTCGATGAAGGCTTCCTGCTGTTGCAGGACGCGGGCCGGGTCGGGCTTTTTCTGGCCCGGCTTCACCTTGCGCGGGATGGCCAGTACATACTCGGCATTGTCCCAGAGCAGATTGGCGGCAATGCCCGAGGTCTTCTTCACGGCCTGGGGCACGAGGAAGGCCCGCGCCTGTTTCTTTCTGCCTTCGCCGCTGCGGGTGTCCTCGATCTGCACCAGGCGGCCGTCGGTGTCGATTTCGATGACGAAGGGGATCTCTTTACACTCGAAACCGAACGGCGGCAGCGCATCCTTGGGATCGGTCTGCTTGCGCTGGTAGTAGTCGTATAAGGCCTGCAGGATCATCCTGCGCACCTCCTCGCTGTGCCGGTCGGGCACTTCGATGACGCCGCGCTCCATGCGCGCCTGGAAGAAGCGCGGCGTGGGTGAGCTGGCATTACTGTAGTCCAGGTCGTAGAGCATCCAGCCGAGATCGCGGGTCTCGGGGATGGGCGGCGGGTCGGTTGCATCGGGCGCGACCAGTCGGAAGTCGGCGCTGAACTCCCGGCAGCCCAGATAGGGCTGGTTGAAGCACTGGCCCTTGCGGGCGCGGCGCTGGAACATCTCGGCGTATTTCTCCGGCCCTTCGCCTTTGTCGAGCAGCTCGAATCGCGCATGCAGCCGGTAGTGGACATCGCGCAGAAAGAGCCCGGCGCGCTGCTGGCGGTCGTCCTCGACGTACACGCCGAGATGGCCCTTGCCCTGCTTCATGGCCGTTTTCACGTTCCGCTCCGGGATCACTCCGCCCAGCTCGTTGCGGCGCAGGTTGATCCAGCGGATCGGCGCCAATACCTCGATGCGGATCACCTGCCAGCGGATGGCCGGCTTCCAGAGGATGGCGTCGAAAATGGCGCGTGCCGCCGAGGGGGTGATGACATCGTAGGAGACACGCTCCACCTTCATCTCGGGGCGGGTGAAGCAGGCGAAATCGCCGCGAACGTCCAGGCTGTAGGTCTTGATGGTCATTGCTGTTCTTCCATGTCGGTCGAGGCGCGGGCGCGCAGATAGCCTTGGGCCCCGTAGGCGAGAATCTTGCGGTCGTCAGTGATCAGCGTGAGGTTGTGGTGGCGGGCGGTGGCGACGATAAGCCGGTCGGCGGGATCGGAATGGAAGCTGCCGGGCAGCGCATTGGCGTCCAGCGCCACACCGATACTCACCCCAAGGAGCTGGTAGCGGGTGCGCTCGAAAAAGGCGTCCACCCAGCCGTTGATGGTGCAACCGAGCTGGATGCGGTTCTTGGCCACCAGCAGGGCCAGCTCCCACACCGACATGACGGACAGATGCAGGCGTCGCTGCTCGTCCAGCGTGGTGAGCCGATCCGCCAGTCGGGGTGGCAGACGCCGAGTGTCGCCCAGGGCGTACCACAGCCAGACATGGGTATCGACGAGGTAGTTTCCGGTCATGTCTTCTCC
>JALVPS010000392.1 GCA_027031685.1 Gammaproteobacteria bacterium
CCCTTCCAACCATTCACGTATTGCCGAAGGGACTCGGCGACCTCCTCCAGGCTTCGTCCCCGGCTACGGCGGGTGAGTTGGCGTATGCGCCGCTTGTAGGCAGCGAGGGCCTTGCGGGATAGCGCGCATTTGACCTGACCGCCCGGGGCCATCCAGAACTCGAACCCCAGAAACGGACTGCCAAAGGCGCTGCGTACCGCGCTCTTCTCCTCGTTCACCTTCAAGCGAAGCCGGCCGTAGAGCCGGCGCAGGCCGGCCATGACCCGTTCGCCCGCCTTGTGACTGCGCACGTACACGTTGCAGTCGTCGGTATAGCGCACGAACCGATGGCCGCGACGCTCCAACTCGCGGTCCACTTCGTCCAGCAGCACATTGGCCAGCAGCGGCGACAGGGGACTGCCTTGCGGTGTGCCCTCATACCGCTCCACCTTATGCCCGCCTCCAGGGAGGCGGGCCAGCCGGGACGGCTCCCTAGTGAATCGTCAGGATGTATTCGCCGGTTTCGATGCCGTCGGCGCAGCCGCTCAGGTTCTGGCAGAACCCGGCGCGGGCGCCTCCTTCGGCGAACACCTCGACCTCGTCGCCCGGCGAGAGGCTGACGTCGACGCCGACCGCAAGCTCCGTTTCGCCGGACTGCCCCGGGTTGAGAACGGCCTTGAGCTTTACGGGGTTCGCAGCGTCCGTGGGGGCGAAGCTGAGCTGTCGATTGCTGGGGCCCGCGTAGGTGTAGGTGTCCCGCTGGTTGAGGAAGAGCACCGCCCCGCCATACCCCACCGAGGTGGCTCCGCCGCTGGGGGCGTTCATCGTAAACCCGTCGCGCACGACCTCGTTACGGGTGAAGACCTTTACGGTAACGCGCTGCGACGCCTGCAGGTGGTTGTACACCATGATGTACACCTTGCCGAAGTTGGCGGGCAGGTTGATGGAGTAGGGCACGTTGGCGGTCGGTCCGGCCGCATGAACGCCGTTGCTCTGCAGGGGAATCTCGGTGCTCTGGAAGCAGGAGCGATAGTTGGTGTGGGCGTAGGCGATGTTGTCCCCGTCGTTGACGCGCACTTCCAGCTCGCCGTCGGGACCGGGGGTTTCCTGGAACACGTCCACCCGCAGCGGCTGGGTGCTGCCCACGATCTCGAAGCGGCCGACCTCGCCGGGGCCGAGGGTTTCCTGTACGCCGTTGTTGTCGTCGATCGTGACGGGCGTTCCGGGTTGTATGCCGGGAGCGGTCAGGAAGAGCTCGCAGCCCGATAGGAGCAGCGCTCCCGTTGCAAGCGTGGCAAGAAACAAGACTTTCTTCATACGTGCCTCCCGCCGCATCTTACCTTCTTTGCACCCCCGACCCGAAAAACCTGAACTACTCGAGCACGGCCAGGTAGTCGTAGAGGTCGGGCCCGCCCGCGTGCACCTCGACCTTCCCCGCCAGCTCCTGCACCCGGTCGGTCTCCACGGCGGGGCTGTGGAAGGGGGTGAGGATCTCGTACTCGCCGGCGCCGTATCGGCCCGGGTAGCCCGGGGCATCTGCCGACGGCCAGCCACGCCGGCCGCCATAACGGAATGTGAATCGGCGTCACGTCCCTGAATTCTTCCCAAAGACGGCCGCGACGGCCCGACGAACCTTCTTTGCCCCCCCAGCAGCGCAAAAGGCGGGACGGAGCGGCTGAAAAATTTCCGCAGAAAATGCCAGTTAAAATTCGTTTTTTCGACGAACGGTTACCGGATGGGGAGATCAACCGGCCCTGTCTGCCGCCGATGGGGGCCCCCTGTGTCAGGATAGAAGTCCGCTGGAAGTAGCGAGAGACTAAAGTCACCCAGGGGGCGGAAGGAAGCAGAGGACATGGCTCGATATAGTGCAGAGTTCAAAGAGCAGGTAGTGCGCCAGCTGATGGCGCCGGAGGCAAAATCGGTGGCCGAGGTCCACCGGGAGACCGGGGTCTCCGAGCCCACCCTGTACGCCTGGCGCAACCAGGCGCGGGAGGCGGGGCAGGCCGTGGCGGCCGATCCTGCGAACCCGGAGCGGTGGTGTGCCGAGACCAAGCTGGCGGTGGTCATCGAGACTGCCGGGCTCAATGCCCGGGAGCTGGGCGAGTACTGCCGGCGCAAGGGATTGTATGCGGAGCAGATCGAGCGCTGGCGCCGCGCGGCGGTGCAGGGTGTGGCGGCCCAGCCGGAGCGGGCCCAGCGCCGGGCGCTGGCCGAGGCGCGCAAGCGTGAGCGTGCCCTGGTACAGGAGCTCAGGCGCAAGGACCAGGCCCTGGCCGAGGCGGCGGCGCTGCTGGTGCTGAGAAAAAAGGCCCAGGCCCTCTGGGGGGACGGCGAGGAAAGATGATTTCCGAGACCGACCGTCAGAGGGCCGTGACCCTGATCGACGAGGCCATGGCCGCCGGCGCCCGGCAGGCGGCCGCCTGTGCCGTGCTGGACATCACCCCGCGCACGCTGCGCCGCTGGCGGCAGCAGCTGGCGCAGACACAGCGCTGTGCGGACCGACGCCAGGCGGCCGCGGCGCAACGCACGCCGGCCAATGCCCTGAGCGAGGCCGAGCGGGCGCAGATCCTGGCCATCTGCAACCGCCCCGAATACCGCAGCCTGCCGCCGTCGCAGATCGTGCCGCGGCTGGCCGACGCGGGGATCTACCTGGCCTCGGAGTCGAGCTTCTACCGGGTGCTGCGCGCCGCCGACCAGCAGCACCACCGTGGCCGCAGCCAGGCCCCGCGCGAGGTGCCCAGGCCCAAGGGCTGCCGGGCCACGGGCCCCAACCAGGTGTGGAGCTGGGACATCACCTACCTGGCCACGGCGGTGCGCGGACAGTTCCTGCGCCTGTATCTCATCATCGACATCTACAGCCGCAAGATCATTGCCTGGGAGGTCTATGAACGGGAGACCGCGGCCCATGCCGCCGCCCTGGTGCAAAAGGCCTGTCTGCGCGAGGGCGTGCAGCCAGGCGATGGCCTGGTGCTGCACGCGGACAACGGCACGCCCATGAAGGGGGCCACCCTGCAGCGCCTGGGGGTGGTGCCCTCCTTCAGCCGGCCCTCGGTGAGCGACGACAACCCCTACTCGGAGAGCCTGTTCCGCACGCTGAAGTACACCCCGGCCTGGCCCGGCCAGCCCTTTGCGGACATCGAGGCGGCCCGTGCCTGGGTACATGCCTTCGTGCAGTGGTACAACACCGAGCACCGCCACAGCGCCATCCGCTTCGTCACCCCCGAGCAGCGCCACCGCGGTGAGGACCGGGCCATCCTGGCGCAGCGCAAGGCGCTCTACGAACAGGCCAGGGCCAGCCATCCCCAACGCTGGAGCGGCCCGATCCGCAACTGGAGCCCCATCGCCGAGGTCTGGCTCAACCCGCCCAGGGAGATCCGGGCCCGGGACCAGAACAAGCGAGAAACCAAGTGAACGTTCAGCGGACATCTTTCTTGACAAACGCCGCCCGGGTCGTGCAGGCGGGCGGCGAGTTTGGTTTGCCAGAGTTTGTCCTTGTTCATTGCAAGTATTCTCCAGATCGAGTGGTACAATACACATCAGGAGGTGTATTGCCATGAGAACCAATATCG
>JALVPS010000393.1 GCA_027031685.1 Gammaproteobacteria bacterium
AGGAGGAGTTCTCCGACGACTTCATGCGCATCCACCGCAATGCCCTGGTGGCCAAGGCGCGCATGGGCGGCATGGCCAAGACCCCCGAGGGGCGTTTCCACCTGCTGCTCAAGGACATCGACGACACCCTGGAGATCAGCCGCCGTCACGTGGCCGAGGTGCGCCGCTTCCTGAAGGGACACTGAGCCCGTCCTGCCCGGCCGCCGGCGGGCGCCGCACCGCCGCCAGCGCCCGATCGATGGCGGCGTCCAGATCGGCGCCGTAGTAGTCGGGCGAGGCAATGCCCACCAGCGGGGGCGCCAGCTGGCGCCCCCGACCATCGATGAACACCAGCGTGGGCGTGACGAACACCCGGTAGCGCCGCGCCAGCGCCGCCGGCGTCACCTCGCTGCCGTCCAGATCGCGCAGCGGCACCTCCACGTCCAGCTCCACGCGGCGCAGGATCATGCGCTCGTCGTAGTCACCGCTGCGCAACATGGGCTTGAGGAAGTCCTCCGCCACCTGCGCGCAGTAGGTGCAGTGCTCGGCGGCGAAGAACAGCACGATGGGCAGCCGGCGGGCGGTCGCCTCGGCGGCGGTGGCGGCCATGTCCTCCAGGGGCGGAATCGTCACCGGCGGCAGTTCCTCCCCGGCCCGCGCCACGCCCAGCAGCAACAGCAGGCACAGCCACAGGCCGCGGACGCCGCGCCGGTCGGGCTTGGGGCTATAATGTCGCGCCATCGAAGGGCCCTCGCGTGCGATCGTTAGCACCATGATAGGCGCGCCGCGCCGCCGCTGCACGCGCCCCACCCCGCGTCCCGTCTTCAGGAGTCCGCCATGCCCACCATCCGCATCGCCACCCGCAAGAGCCCGCTCGCCGTCTGGCAGGCCGAACACGTGGCCCAGGCCCTGCGCCAGCTGGATCCCACGCTGGAGGTGGAGTTGGTGGGCATGGTCACCCAGGGCGACCGCATCCTGGACAGCCCGCTGGCCAAGGTGGGCGGCAAGGGGCTGTTCGTGAAGGAGCTGGAGCAGGGCATGCTGGACGGGCGCGCCGACATCGCCGTGCACTCCATGAAGGACGTGCCCATGGCATTCCCGGCCGGCCTCACCCTGGGCGCCATCCTGCCGCGCGAGGACCCGCGCGACGCCTTCGTCGCCCTGCGCTACGACCGCCTGGACGACCTGCCGACGGGCGCCGTGGTAGGCACCTCCTCCCTGCGCCGCGCGGCGCAGATTCGCGCCCGCTTCCCCGACCTGCAGGTGGAGGACCTGCGCGGCAACGTCAATACCCGCCTGCGCAAGCTGGACGAGGGCCACTACGAGGCCATCATCCTGGCCGCCGCCGGCCTCAAGCGGCTCGGTCTGGCCGAGCGCATCCGCCACCTCATGGACCCCGACGAGAGCCTGCCGGCCATCGGCCAGGGGGCCATCGGCATCGAGTGCCGCGACGAGCCGGGCGCGCTGCGCGACCTGCTGGCGCGGCTGCACGATCCGGACACCGACGCCTGCGTGCGCGCCGAGCGGGCCATGAATCAGGCCCTGAACGGCGGCTGCCAGGTGCCCATCGCCGGCCACGCCGTGCTGGACGAGCGGGGCGAGATCCTGCTGCGCGGGCTGGTGGCCGAACCGGACGGCAGCGTGATGCTGCGCTGCGAGGTGAGCGGTCCGGCCGCCGACGCCGAGGACCTGGGCCGCTCCGCCGCCGCCGCCCTGCTGGCCCAGGGCGCGGGCGAGATCCTCACCCGGCTCGGCCTCGGTGTCCCGGACTGAGGCCCCGCCCGAGGCGCCCTGCGCCCTGCGCGGCCTGCGCGTGCTGGTCACCCGCCCGGCCGCCCAGGCCGAACCCTTCTGCCGGCTGCTGCGCGCCGCCGGCGCCCGGCCCGTGCCCTTTCCCGTGCTGGCCATCGAGCCCCTGCCGCCCGCCGTCACGCCACCGCTGCCGGCGCGCCTCGACTGGGTGATCTTCGTCAGCGCCAACGCCGTGCGGCACGGCCTGCCCTGGCTACGCCGGCAGGCCGCCTTCCCCACCGCGCGGGTGGCCGCCATCGGCCGCCAGACCGCCGCCCGCCTGGACGAGGCCGGCCAGCCCGCGCACCTGGTGGCACCGCCGCCGCACACATCCGAGGCCCTGCTAGCCCAGCCGGCGCTGACCGAGGTGACGGGCCGCAGCGTCCTCATCGCGCGCGGCGAGGGCGGCCGCACCCTGCTGGCCGACACGCTGGCCGCGCGCGGCGCCCGCGTCCACCATCTCATCGCCTACCGCCGCACGCGGCCCGCCGTGGCCCCCGACGCCCTGGCCCGCCTGCTGGCCGAGCCGGGCCTGGACGTGGCCGCCGTGACCAGCGTGGAGGCCCTGCACAACTTGTTGGCCATGGCTGGTAAACTAGCCCGCGCCGAGCTACTGGCCCGACCCCTGCTGGTGGGCAGCGCCCGCATGGCGGAGGCGGCGCGCCGGCTGGGCTTTCACCACCCCCCGCTGCAGGCGGCATCGCCGGCCGACCACGCCATGCTCGACGCCCTGTGCCAGTGGATCCAAGAACAAGAGAACCCGTCATGACCGACTCCAACCGCGCGGACGCGCCCGAAGCCGATCCCCCCGCCAACCCACCATCCGAGACCACCGACATCGCCCCGCCACCCACCCGACGGGGCGGCTGCCTTGCCATCTTCCTGGCCCTGCTCGCCCTGCTGCTGGCCGGTGGCGGCGTCGGCGCCGGCTACTGGCTGTACCGGCAGCAACTCCAGCCGCTGGCCGCCCTGCCACAGCAGATGGAACAGCGGCTGGCGGCGCAAGCCCAGCGCCAGCAACAGGCCCTGGCTCCGCTACAGCAGCGGCAGGACGCCCTGGCGCAGCGCCTGACCGGCGTCGAGGAACGCCTGCAGGAGGGATTCGCCCGCCTGCAGGGGCTGGAGGACCACCTGGCCCTGCTGCGCAACCAGGCCCAATGGGGCCGGCGCGAGTGGCAGCTGGCCGAGATCGCCTATCTGGTGGAGCTGGCCAACGACCGGCTGCGCTTCCTGCGCGACCGGGCCACCGCCCGCGCCGCCCTGCAGACCGCCCTGCGCCGCCTGGACCGACTGGCCGACCCGGAACTGGCCCCCCTGCGCAGCCGCCTGCAGGCGGACCTGCGCCGCATCGACAATCAGCCACGCCCCGACGCGGCGCGCGTGCTGGCCCGACTGGAGGGCCTGCTGGCCGGCCTGCGGCCGCGCCCTGTGCCCGCCCCCGCCAAGCCGGGCGAGCCGGCCGAGGCGCCGGCCGCCACCACGGAACGACCGGCAGGCCTGATGGACCGCCTCGGCCACCTGCTCACCGAACGCATCCGCATCACACGGGGTAACGCCCCGCTCAACGCCCTGGCCCACGACACCGTGGAGCGCTACCAGTTCCAGCTGCTCCAGCTGCGCCTGGAGGCCCTGCGCCTGGCCCTGCTGCAGGAGAACCTGCCCGCCTTCCGCCGCGAGTTGCTGGCCCTTCAGCAATGGGTGGGCAGCCAGTTGCCGCCGGCCAAGGCCGAACCCATCCTGGCCGAGCTGCGCGGCCTGGCCGCCAGCG
>JALVPS010000394.1 GCA_027031685.1 Gammaproteobacteria bacterium
CCAGCACGCGGCTGTCGGTGATGTCCGGGCTGAGGCGGTCCAGATGCGCATAGTCGGTCAGGCGCCGGTGCACCTCGGCCAGAGGCAGGGTACTGGAGATGGTCAGGCGCAGCCAGTAGGTGTCGCCGTCGCGCGACACGGACACCTGCGGCGGCTCGCCGGCCGGCGCCAGGGCGCAGGCCAGCGCCAGCCAGGCGGCCAGCCACCAGCGGCCAAGTCCCGCACGTCCCGCCATGGGCGCACCTCACGCATCGGTCTCTCTTCTAGTGGATACGCGCCGTCAGCGCCGGCGGGCCAGAAAACCGCGCTGGCTGAAGAGGAATTCCCCCGCCGCCACGGCAGCGTAGGCGGCCAGCAGCCAGTACAGGGTGGCATGGCTCTGGGCGAACAGCTCGCGCATGAGGGTGACCCAGGCGACCAGGGCCAGCATGGCGCCCAGCATGGGCAGGACGGGATGGATGGCGATCTCGCGCCGCAGCAGGAAGGCCGTGCTGTTGATGGCCGCGAAGATGAGCAGAAAAGCCAGCGGCGCGGCGTGGCCCGAGTGGGCCATGGCCAGCCCCAGCACCGAGAAGATGCCGCCGCCGACCATGCCGCCCACACCCATGGCCACCACTTCCTTGAGGTCCAGCTTGCCTTCGCTGCGTGTCACCGCGGTGTCAGCTTCATGGGTTGCAAACGGCTATACTGGCACCGGCCGGGGTGCGGCGCCACGGAACGCTGTCACCATTCCGACACCAAACAATAACAGCGAGGACCACGCCATGTTTCCGCTTCGCGACAGCCTGCCGCGGCAGTTCTTTCCGTGGATGGTGTGGACCCTCATCACGGTCAATGGCCTGGTCTTCCTGCTGGAGGTGAGCCTGCCGCCGCAGTGGCAGCAGACCTTCATCTACCACTTCGCGCTGGTGCCGGCCCGCTACACCGATCCCGCCTGGGCCATCGAGCACGGCCTGGCGCCACACAACTACCTGCCCTTTCTCAGCAGCCAGTTCCTGCACGGCGGCTGGCTGCACCTGATTCTCAACATGTGGACGCTGTGGATCTTCGGCCCGGCCCTGGAGGACCGCATGGGGCCGCTGCGCTTTCTGGTGTTCTATCTGCTGTGCGGGGTGGTGGCCGGGCTGTTCCAGTTCTGGTTCTTCCCCACTTCCACCATCCCCACCCTGGGCGCCTCGGGGGCCATCGCCGGGGTGATCGGCGCGTACGCCATGCGCTTCCCCCATGCGCGCATCATCGTCATGGTGCCCGTGCTGTTCTTTCCCTTCTTCTTCGAGATCCCCGCCCTGCTGTTCGCCGGTGTCTGGTACCTGACACAGGTGCTGCAGGGCACCAACGCCCTGCTGGCGCCACATTTGGGCGGCGGAGTGGCCTGGTTCGCCCACATCGGCGGCTTCTTGGCCGGGATGGGCCTGTACCGCTTCTTCCTTGCCCCGGAACGCGACCGGCCCTGGTTCCCCGACCAGGGGGTGCTCGGCTTCGCGCCCGACGGCAGCCCCACTTCCAGAAAGAGGTAACGCCCCGTGAGCATCATGGATCTGTTCTGGCTGTTCTTCATCCTGACGGCCCTGCAACCCATCCTCAACCAGAAGCTGCTGGAGTCCTCGCGGGCACGCAAGGTGGCCCAGATCGAGAAGCGTCACGGCTCGCGCGTGATTCTCATGGTCCACCGCCAGGAGACCATGGGCTTCCTCGGCTTCCCGCTCATGCGCTTCATCAACATGGAGGACTCCGAGGCCATCATGCGGGCCATCCACATGACCGACCCCAAGGTGCCCATCGACCTCATCCTGCACACGCCGGGCGGGCTGGTGCTGGCCTCGCTGCAGATCGCCCGGGCCATCAAGAAGCACCCGGGCAAGGTGACGGTGTACGTGCCCCACTACGCCATGTCCGGCGGCACGCTCATCTCCCTGGCGGCGGACCGCATCGTCATGTCGCCGCACGCCGTGCTGGGGCCGGTGGACCCGCAGCTGGGCGAGTTCCCGGCCGCCTCCCTGGTCAAGGTGGCCAGCGAGAAGCCGCTCGATCACGTGGACGACAAGACCCTGCTCATGGCCGACGTGGGCAAGAAGGCCATCCGCCAGGTGGAGGAGGCGGTCCAGGAGCTGCTGGCGGGCAACCTGCCGGAGGACAAGGCGGCCGAGGTGGCGCACAAGCTGGCCACCGGCACCTGGACCCACGACTACCCCATCACCCCCGAGGCGGCCCAGGCACTGGGCCTGAACGTGTCCACCGACATCCCCGAGGACGTGCTGGAGCTGATGTCCCTCTACCCCCAGCCCACCCGCCAGCAGCCGGCCGTGGAGTACCTGCCGGTGCCACGCGGGCTGAACGGCAAGGGGCGCGGCAGCCGCTGAGGCCCGGCCCTCAGTCGGCGCCGTCGCCGTCCTTCTCCGCCAGGGCCGCTTGGGCGTCGGCGCTGAATTCGAAGCTGTCGTAGTAGATGCGCTCGGCCGGGCTGCCCTGCTGCTGGAACAGGGCGTTGGCCGCCTCCACCATGGGCGGCGGGCCGCACAGGTAGGCGTCCAGCCCGCTCATGTCCGGGAAGTCGCGCGCGGCCACCTCGTGCACGAAGCCCGTCTCCCCCTGCCAGTCGTCCTCCGGGCGCGGCTCGGACAACACCGGCGTGTAGTGGATGTGCGTATGCTCGGCGGCCCAGCGTCGGGCCAGCTCGTCCATGTACAGGTCCCGTTTGGCGCGCACGCCCCAGTAGAAGTGGATGGGCTGGGTGTGGCCGTGGTGAATGCTGTGCTCGATCATGGCCTTGACGGGGGCGAAACCGGTGCCGCCGGCCACCATCAGGCGCGGCCGCGGCGAGTCCTCGCGCAGGTAGAAGCTGCCGAAGGGGCCCTCGATGCGCAGCAGGGCGCGCTCGCGCATCTCGTGGAACACGTGGTGCGTGAAATAGCCGCCCGGCACCTCGCGGATGTGCAGCTGCAGCACGGCATCATCGTGGGGCGGGTTGGCCAGGGAGAAGGCCCGCCGCCGCCCGTCGCGCAGCAGGATCTCGATGTACTGGCCGGGCAGGAATTGCAGGCGCTCGCTGTCGGGTAGCTTGAGCTCCATGAGCATGACGTCGTGGGCCAGCTTGCGCAGGGTCACCACCCGCGCCGGCAGGCGCTTGATGCGGATGGTCTCGCTGGCCACCTCGTGTGCCTCGATCACCAGGTCCTCCCGCGGGCGCGCCTGGCAGAGGATGACCCTGCCCGTGGCCGCCTCGGCCTCCGTCAGGGCCGGCGGCAGGCCGTCCGGATAGTCCACCGCGCCGGACAGCAGGCGCGCGGCACAGGTGCCACAGCCGCCGTTGCGGCAGCCATACGGCAGGGCGATGTCCTGGCGCAAGGCGGCATCCAGCACGCTCTCGCCGGGCTCGACAGTGAAGCGCTTGCCGCTCGGTTGCAGCTGCACGGTAAAGCTCATCAGGGCTCCTTTCAGGGTTTGGTGTAATCAATGGAACCAGGCACCCGCCTGGACAGGCGGGGCGCCAAGTCTAGCAGGCCGCCACGGGGCCGGGACAAGAACCCCCGCCCTCGCTCAGTCCAGCCCCAGCTCCTGCCACAGGGCATCCACACGCCGCTTGACCTCGGCGTCCATGACGATGGGCCGGCCCCACTCGCGCTGCGTCTCGCCGGGCCACTTGTTGGTGGCGTCCAGGCCCATCTTGCTGCCCAGGCCGGCCACCGGCGAGGCGAAGTCCAGGTAGTCGATGGGCGTGTGGTCGATGAGTACCGTGTCGCGCACCGGGTCCATGCGGGTGGTGATGGCCCAGATCACGTCCTGCCAGTTGCGCGTGTCCACGTCGTCGTCCACGACGATGACGAACTTGGTGTACATGAACTGGCGCAGGAAGGACCACACGCCGAACATGACCCGCTTGGCGTGGCCGGGGTACTGCTTCCTGATGCTCACCACCGCCAGGCGGTAGGAGCAGCCCTCCGGCGGCAGGTAGAAGTCGACGATCTCCGGGAACTGCTTCTGCAGCAGGGGCACGAACACCTCGTTCAGGGCCACGCCGAGGATGGCCGGCTCGTCGGGCGGGCGGCCGGTGTAGGTGGAGTGGTAGATGGGCGCCTCGCGCTGGGTAATGCGCTCGATGGTGAACACCGGGAAACGCTCCACCTCGTTGTAGTAGCCGGTGTGGTCGCCGAAGGGGCCCTCCTCGGCCATGTCGTCCGGGTGGACGTGGCCCTCGAGGACGATCTCGGCGCCGGCCGGCACCTGCAGGGGCACGCCGCGGCAGGCCACCAGCTCGGTCCTGGCGCCACGCAGCAGGCCGGCGAAGGCGTACTCGGACAGGGTGTCGGGGATGGGGGTGACGGCGGCCAGGATGGTGGCCGGGTCGGCCCCCAGGGCCACGGCCACCGGGAACGGCTCCCCGGGGTGGGCGCGCTGCCAGTCGCGGAAGTCCAGCGCCCCGCCGCGGTGCGCCAGCCAGCGCATGATGACCCGGTTGCGGCCAATCACCTGCTGGCGGTAGATGCCCAGGTTCTGCCGCTTGCGCTCCGGGCCGCGGGTGACCACCAGGCCCCAGGTGATGAGCGGGCCGGCGTCGCCCGGCCAGCAGGTCTGGATGGGGTAGCGGCCCAGGTCCACCGCGTCGCCGGCCAGCTCCACCTGCTGGCAGGGGGCGCGCCGCACCACCCGGGGGGCCATGTCCAGCACCTTGCGGAACACCGGCAGGCTCTGCCAGGCGTCCTTCATGCCCTTGGGCGGTTCCGGCTCCTTGAGGAAGGCCAGCAGGCGGCCGATCTCGCGCAGCTCGGCCGGATCCTCCGCGCCCATGCCCAGGGCCACGCGGCGGGTGGTGCCGAACAGGTTGGCCAGCAGGGGCACCGCGCTGCCGGTAGGATGCTCGAACAGCAGGGCCGGCCCGCCGCGGCGCAGCACGCGGTCGCTGACCTCGGTGATCTCCAGCTTGGGATCGACGCTGGCGGCGATGCGCCGCAGCTCGCCGCGGTCCTCCAGCTGGGCGATGAAATCGCGCAGGTCGCGGTACTTCATGGCCAGCGGTCCCGGAACTCAGCCACCACCGGCGCGTGGTCGGAGGGCCGCTCCCAGCCGCGCGGCGCCTTGTCCACGTAGCTGGCCGTGCAGCGCCGGGTCATGGACTCGCTGGCCAGGATGAGGTCGATGCGCAGGCCGCGATTGCGGCGGAAGGCCTGGTTGCGGTAGTCCCACCAGGAGTAGACGCCCTCCGGCTGGTCGAAGAGGCGGAAGGTGTCGACGAAGCCCAGATCAAGGAGGCGCTGCAGGGCCAGGCGCTCGGGCGTGGAGCACAGGATGCGCTCCTCCCAGGCGGCGGGGTCGTACACGTCGCGGTCGTCGGGGGCGATGTTGAAGTCGCCCAGGATGATGTAGTCGGGGTGGGCCTCGAGGTCCTCGGCCACCCAGTCGCGCACCCGCGCCAGCCAGTCCAGCTTGCGGTCGTACTCGTCGCTGCCCACCGCCTGGCCGTTCACCACGTACAGGTTGAGCACGCGCACGCCGTCGATCGTGGCCGCCAGGGTGCGGCTCTGGTCGTCGTCCAGGGTGGGCAGGCGGCGCACCACCTCGCGCGGCTCGGCGCGCGCCAGCAGGGCCACGCCGTTGTAGGCGCGTTGGCCGTGGCAGACCACGTGGTAGCCGGCGTTCGCCAGTTCCTCGCGCGGGCAGTCGGCGTCGGGCAGCTTGATCTCTTGCAGGGCCAGCACGTCCGGCGCGGCCTCCGTCAGCCAGCGCCGCACCTGGGGCAGGCGCACGCGCAGGGAGTTGACGTTCCAGCTGGCGATCTTCACGTCAGTCGGCCAGGCCCGAATGGCGCAGCAGGGCGTCGATGGACGGGGGGCGGCCGCGGAAGGCGCGGAACGACTCCATGGCCGGCCGCGAGCCGCCCACCTCCAGGATCTCGGTGCGGAAGGCCTCGCCCACGTCCGGGTCGAACAGGCCCTCCTCCTCGAAGCGGGCGAAGGCGTCCGCCGACAGCACCTCGGCCCACTTGTAGCTGTAGTAGCCGGCCGCGTAGCCGCCGGCGAAGATGTGGCTGAAGCTGTGCGCGAAGCGGTTCCAGGGCGGCGGCTGGATGACGGCCACCTCGCGGCGCACCTCGTCGAGGATCTCGTACACCCGCCCGCCGCGGGCCGGGTCGTATTCCAGGTGGATGCGCAGGTCGAACAGGGCGAACTCCAGCTGGCGCACCATCTGCAGGGCGGCGTGGAAGTGGCGGCTGGCGGTGAGCTTGTCGAACAGCTCATCAGGCAGCGGCTCGCCCGTCTGGTGGTGGCCGGCGATGAGATCTAGGGCCTCGCGCTGCCAACACCAGTTCTCCATGAACTGGCTGGGCAGCTCCACGGCGTCCCACTCCACCCCGCTGATTCCGCCCACGCTGGGCACGTCGATGCGCGTCAGCATGTGGTGCAGGCCGTGGCCGAACTCGTGGAACAGGGTGGTCACCTCGTCGTGGGTGAAAAGGGCCGGCTTGTCGCCCACCGGCGGGGTGGCGTTGCAGGTCATGTAGGCCACCGGCACCTGCAAGTCCTCGCCCGCCCCGCGCCGCGCCAGGCACTCGTCCATCCACGCCCCGCCGCGCTTCTGCGGGCGGGCGTACAGGTCCAGGTAGAAGCCGGCCCGCAGGCTGCCATCGTGGTCGAACACCTCGTAGAAGCGCACGTCCGGGTGCCACACCTCCACTCCCTCCAGGGGGCGGATGTCGATGCCGTACAGGCGCCTGACCAGGGTGAACAGGCCCTCCAGCACCCGGTCCACCGGGAAGTAGGGCTTCAGGTCCTCCTCGCTGAAGTCGAAGCGGCGCTGGCGCAGCTTCTCGCCGGCGTAGGCCACGTCCCAGGCGGCCAGCTCGGCGATGCCCAGCTCGTCGCGGGCGAAGGCGCGCAGCTCGTCCAGCTCCTGGCGGGCGCGCGGCCGCGAGCGGCGCGCCAGGTCGTGCAGGAAGTCGAGGATGGCCTGGGGCGACTCGGCCATCTTGGTGTACAGGGACAGCTCGGCGAAGTTGGCAAAGCCCAGCAGCTGCGCCTTTTCGTGGCGCAGGGCCAGGATCTCCTCCATGAGCGGGCCGTTGTCCCACTCGGGGTGGTCGCCCTGGTCGGAGGCGCGCGTTGCGTAGGCGCGGTACACCTGCCGGCGCAGGTCGGGGTCGTCGGCGTAGGTGACCACGGCGAAGTAGGACGGGAACTCCAGGGTCAGCAGGTAGCCGTCCAGGTCGCGCTGGCGGGCGGTCTGCTCGGCCAGGGCCAGGGCCGAGTCGGGCAGGCCGGCCAGGCGGCTGGCGTCGGGCAGATGCAGGGTCCAGGCGTGGGTGGCGTCCAGCACGTTCTCCTCGTAGCGCGCCGTGAGCTCGGACAGGCGCCTGGCGATCTTCGCGTAGCGGCGCTTGCCCGCCGGCGGCAGGTCCACGCCGCTCAGGCGGAAGTCACGCAGGGCGTTCTCGATGCTGCGCCGGCGGGCGGCGTCCAGGCGCGCGAACTCCGGCCCCTCGGCCAGGACGCAGTAGGCGCGGTACAGGTCCTCGTTCTGGCCCAGCTCGGTGTGGTACTCGGACAGCAGCGGCAGGCAGGCGTTGTAGGCGGCGCGCAGCTCCGGGCTGTTCAGCACCGAGTTGAGGTGGCGCACCGGCGACCAGGCACGCGCCAGGCGCTCCTCCAGGGCCTCGATGGGCGCCGCCAGGCTCTGCCAGGTCCACGGCCCGCCGCCGGCCAGCAGCTCGGCCAGGCGGCGCCGGTTGTCTTCCAAGAGCCAGCGGATGGCCGGCTCCACATGCTCGGGGCGGATGGCGCAGAAGGCCGGCAGGCCCTGGGTGCGCAGCAGCGGGTTGTCTTGCAGCTCGACCGGGATATCGTGCATTTTTGTTTTTAAATCAAAAAGTTATATATCAAGATTAGTGACCTGCAGGGCATGCGCCTCGATGAATTCGCGGCGCGGCTCCACCTGGTCGCCCATGAGGGTGGTGAACATCTCGTCGGCGGCGATGGCGTCCTCGATGCGCACCTGCAGCATGCGGCGCGTCTCCGGGTTCATGGTCGTCTCCCACAACTGCTCGGGATTCATCTCGCCCAAGCCCTTGTAGCGCTGGATGGTCAGGCCGCGCTGGGCCTCCTGCTCCAGCCAGGCCATGACCTCGCCGAAGCTGCTCACGACCTGCTTCTTCTCGCCGCGCTGCACGTAAGCGCCGGCCTGCAGCAGGCCATGCAGGCTCTCGGCCAGCTGCTGGACGTAGCCGTATTCCTGGCTGGTGAAGAAGTCCTGGTTGAACTCGTAGCGATAGACGTTGCCGTGCTCACGCTTGATGAGCACCAGCAGCGGCCAGCCGTCGTCGTCGCGGTAGCTCTCCAGGTCGTAGGCCACGCCGTCCAGGCCACCGGCCTGCAGGCCATCGATGAGCGACTCGAACCAGGCCTGCATGGTGTCCAGGTCCTGCAGCGCCTCGCCCTTGGGCGGCAGGCTGTGCAGCATGCGCTGCAGCAGGTCCTGCGGGTAGCGCACGCCCAGGCGGCGGATGGTGGACTGCACCAGCTGCCAGCGCTTGGCCAGGTCCTCCAGGGCCTCGCCGGAGATGGGCGGAGCGTCCGGGGCGATGTACAGGCGGGCGCCGTCCAGGGCCACGTTCAGCAGGTAGGCGGCCAGCTCGGCGTCGTCCTTCACGTACTGCTCCTGCTTGCCCTTCTTGAGCTTGTACAGCGGCGGCTGGGCGATGTAAATGTGCCCGCGCTCGATGAGCGCCGGCATCTGCCGGTAGAAGAAGGTCAGCAGTAGGGTGCGGATGTGCGAGCCGTCCACGTCGGCGTCGGTCATGAGGATGATGCGGTGGTAGCGCAGCTTGTCCGGGTCGAACTCTTCCTTGCCGATGCCGCAGCCCAGGGCGGTGATGAGGGTGCCCACCTCGGCCGAGGACAGCATCTTGTCGAAGCGCGCCTTCTCCACGTTGAGGATCTTGCCCTTGAGCGGCAGGATGGCCTGCGTGCGGCGGTCGCGGCCCTGCTTGGCCGAGCCGCCCGCCGAGTCGCCCTCCACCAGGAAGAGCTCGGAGCGGGCCGGGTCCTTCTCCTGGCAGTCGGCCAGCTTGCCGGGCAGGCCGGCCACGTCCAGCGCCCCCTTGCGGCGGGTCATCTCGCGCGCCTTGCGGGCCGCCTCGCGGGCACGGGTGGCGTCCACGATCTTGCCGACGATGGCCCTGGCCTCGGCCGGGTTCTCCAGCAGGAAGTCCATGAAGCGCTCGGCCAGCACCGACTCGACGATGCCCTTGACCTCCGAGGACACCAGCTTGTCCTTGGTCTGCGAGGAGAACTTGGGATCGGGCACCTTGACCGACACCACGGCGGTCAGCCCCTCGCGCATGTCGTCGCCGGTGGGGCTGATCTTGTACTTCTTCAGCAGGCCCTCGCGCTCCATGTACTGGTTGAGGGTGCGCGTCAGCCCGGCGCGGAAGCCGGCCAGGTGGGTGCCGCCGTCCCGCTGCGGGATGTTGTTGGTGAAGCAGAAGACGTTCTCCTGATAGGAGTCGTTCCACTGCATGGCCACCTCCACCACCACCCCGTCGCGCTCGGCGGTGAGGTGGAAGACGCTGGGATGGAGCGGGTTCTTGGCCTGGTTCAGGTGCTCGACGAAGGCGACGATGCCGCCCTCGTACTCGAACTCGTCCTCCTTGCCGCTGCGCTCGTCGCGCAGGACGATGCGCACGCCGGAGTTGAGGAAGGACAGCTCGCGCAGGCGCCGAGCCAGGATGTCGTAGTGGAATTCGGTGTCGGCGAAGATCTCGGCGCTGGGCTTGAAGCGCACCTTGGTGCCGGTGCGGCTGCTCTCCCCTACTTCGGCCAGCGGCGCCTCCGGCTCGCCCATGCGATAGCGCTGGCGATAGATCTTGCCGTTGCGGTAGATGGTCAGCTCCAGCCATTCCGACAGGGCGTTGACCACCGACACGCCCACGCCGTGCAGGCCGCCGGACACCTTGTAGGAGTTGTCGTCGAACTTACCGCCGGCGTGCAGCACGGTCATGATCACCTCGGCGGCGGAACGCCCCTCCTCCGGGTGGATGTCCACCGGAATGCCGCGGCCGTTGTCGGCCACGCTCACCGAGCCGTCGCTGTGGATGGTGACGATGATCTCCGAGCAATAGCCGGCCAGCGCCTCGTCGATGGCGTTGTCCACCACCTCGAACACCATGTGGTGCAGCCCCGTGCCGTCGTCGGTGTTGCCGATGTACATGCCGGGCCGCTTGCGCACGGCATCCAGGCCCTTGAGGACCTTGATATTGGTGGAGTCATAGGACGAGGTGTTGTTGCTCATGGGCAGTGAACCGCAGGGATGTAAGGCGACGGGCGATTATACCACTTCAACTATCGCCCCATGTTTCACGTGGAACCGCCGCAGCTGCCCCGCCGGCAGGGCCGGTTCGGCCTGCACGCCGGTCCCCGTCACCAGGCATTGCACCCCCTGCCCCGCCAGCGTGGCCACCAGCCGGGAGTAGT
>JALVPS010000395.1 GCA_027031685.1 Gammaproteobacteria bacterium
TTGGGCACCAGACGGGCAGCCCGGTCGCGTTCGATGGCCGCGCGCCGGTCGGTATCGAGGTTGGGGTCTTGCTCTTTGGCCGCCTGCAGCGCCTGCTGGATCGCCAGTGCCGGCTGGCAGCGATGCTGGCGCGGCACGCGGGAACCGAACGGCACATAGCTGAAACGCAGGCAGCCGTGCTGGCGGCGTTCCACCCGCACCGGCGCCGGGCCGTCATCGGTGCCCGGCGGGGCGAGCAGGATGCTGTTGGCGATAGTGCCGATCTCGCGGGCGTGGAGCCCGCCGATCAGGGTGCAGCCATCGAGCGACAGGCGTCCTCCCGCGCCGCCGTTCGGTGCGACATAGGCCGGCTGCGTCATGCTGGTGGCGTCGATAAGGCTGTCCGTGGCGGAGACGCCGGCGTCGGCATGGCAGCGGATGGCGCCGACGATGCAGCGTGTCAGGCGGGTCTCCAGGCCCGGAACGTTCAGCACCAGGCTGGCTGCCGTGGGGGCTTGCGGCTCGCCGTCCGGCGTGAGGCGCAGGCCCGGCACTAGGGTGCAGTGGCTCAGTTCCAGCCTGGCCAATTGGTTGTCGCCCACGTCCGGGACCGCCAGGGTGGTGCCGGTGATCAGCAGGCCATTGAGGGCGAAGGCGCTGTCGGTCGCGCCGGTGATGCTCAAGCCGTCCAGGTCGAGCACCGGACGGCGGCCATTGCTGGCGCGGATCTCCACCCGACCCTGCTCGGCCACCGCGATAGTCAGATCGCCGCCATAGCGGCCATTGTCGGTGATCTCCACCACGCCGTTGCCTGCTATGCTGGTCAGCGCTTCATCCAGGGTGGCCGCCTCGTCCGGCACCCGTACCCGTGTGGTGTCCGCGGCCAGCGCCGGCAATGTCGCGCCACGCTCGTATTCGCCGCCGCCGAGGTCGGCAGGGAAGCCCTCGTGCCAGGTCACGCGCAGCTCGACCGGATCGGGCGCATCGGCAGGCAGGGCGATGCGCCCCAGTTCCGGATCGATGGCGTAATGCCCATCCGGGGGCGGGGTATGGGCCCAGCCGCCCGCCGTGTCGCTCAGGTCGCAGACGAGGATCTGACTGGCCGGGATGAGTGTCTCTCCCAGCCACAGCGCCAGGCTGGGCGCCGGATTGTCCGCCTCCGCGTAATAGCGTGCCAGATGACGGGCCAGCCGCTGCCGGGACAGCGGCCAGGGCACATTGTCCGGTTCGGCCAGGTGGCTGATGTCGCCCTCGGCCCGCGGGCGATTGTAGAGGGGCAGGTCGTGGTTGAGCGGGCTGACGCGGTAGCGGCGCGGGCCATCGTGCCAGGCGGGTGTCGCGCTGCGGCGGTAGGCGCGGATGCGCCACAGGTGCAGGCCAACGTTGGGGAGGTTGTAGCGGCCACGACCGGCGTCGCTATGACGCACGTCGATGCTGCGGTGGGTGGTGTCGAAGGCGGTGCCGGTCCACGCCAGGGCCTCGCTCCGGCGCAGGTCGGGGCTGTAGGGGTGCTCGGGCCGCGGGTGGTTCATGGACTGGCTGGTCAGCAGGTGCTGGAAGTATTCCACCGCGCGGGCGTCCCAGCCGGTCACATCGCGCGCCAGCTGTTCCAGCACCAGGGCCGTGCCCTTGCGTCGACGCAGGGCGATGGTGTGCGCCACCTCGGCGCGGGGGCTGGCTACCTCCGGCACCTCGCCGTGCAACGGCTGGTAGCCGATCAGGTCGCCGATGTAGGGCACCACCCAATCGGCGCAGGTCTCGATGAACAGGTCGTCGTAGAGCTGGTCGAGGTTCTCCTGAGCCACGGCGATCTGCTCGTCGAACACCGCCAGCAGTTCTTCCAGCGGGCCGCGCTCGGCGCCATTGGCGCGGGCCAGCTCCGCGTCGCGGATGCGGTGGATGGCCGGTAGCAGCGCGAACAGGGATGGGCGTTCCTGGGTCATGACAGCGCCTCCAGCTCGATGGGCGCCTCGGCCAGCGTGAGCAGTTCGGCGGCCTGGGGCGAGGCGGTTGGCGAGGCGACGGGCAGGGCGGCGAACAGGCGCGGCTGGCGGCCCGGCGCTTCACCCGCGCGATACAGCTGCAGTACGTGGGCGGCCATTACCCCGGGCACGGCCTGGGCCACCGCCGCCACTTCGTCCACCGAAACCCCCTGGCCGAAGCGACGCTGGTCGAAGGAGAAGGCATCGCGCAGCGCCTGGCGTACCTCTTCGGAGACCGTTTCCGGTATGAAGGTCGCATCGATCTTCAGCGCCACACGGCAGTGGAAACGGGCGTCGCGATGGTTCTCGATCCGCAGCGGCACGAGGGGGTCGCCGTAGTCGCGCAGGGCCTGTTGCAGGTTGTTTCGCACGGTAGCGGGGACGGCGGCCCCCGCCACCCCGGCGACGGTGAGGAACAGCCCCTGGCCTGGTCCGCTGGCGATCCACAGCGCATGGGCCTTGTCGATGCCGGCGAAGGCGCGGGCGAAATCGGCGTAGTCCCGCACCGATACCGCGCGGTCCAGTGTCAGCACGGTGAGCGGCGCGTTGTCCCGCGCCTGCGCCAGGGTCTCCGCGTCCTCACCGCCGCTGGCGGCCACCGGGTTGGTCACCTCGCTCACCCCCAGCGGTCGGGCCAGCAGGGTGGTGAGCCGCCCCGCCGCCACATTGCCGGCTTGCCCCAGCCCCTTGCGGTACTTGACCCGCAGGTTGCTCTCGCCGGAGGGCGGGCGGGCTCCTTCCGTGGCGTCGCCGAACTGCACGGTGGTATAGGCGGCATCGTCCTGCCAGGTGGCATAGACGCGGGCGTCGGGCGGCGCGCCATACAACGACGGCACCTCCCGCCACAGCACGTCGTTGACGCGCAGTTCGAGGGTCGAGGCGCGCCCGCTGGGCGTGGCGGCGGAGACGTAGGTGAGCGGCGCCTGGCTGAGGGTGAACTGCTGATCGGGCTGGCTGGCATCGCCGCTGCCGAGGATGGCCTCCACCGTCTCGCCGTGGGTGGCGGGCGCGACATTGGCGTTGATGCGCAGGTCGGGGCGGGCATAGATCTGTTGCAGGGGCGTTTGCAGTTTCAGCGTGGTGTGATCCCGGTCGTGCTCGATGGCGTCGCTGTCCGTGGCAACGAAGACGATCTCCGATTGCAGTGGGTCGTCCTCCCGGCTGGCCGCCAGCGCGATCTGGTCGCCCCGCGCCTCCAGGACGCCGTGGTGGCCGTCCCGATCGGCCAGGCGCAGGCGCAGGCGGGCGTCCCCGTTGCCGAGCAGCTCGGTGAATTCGCTGGCGCGGAGGGTTGTGGCGGTGTAGTAGCGGATCGGCGCCAGCATGGTTTCGCTCACCGCCGCCAAATTTGCGGCGGGGACGGTTTCGTGTGGTACGGGGTGGTCACCGATCTCGGGGGTAAATGGTGCCCCTCTGACCGGTGCGACGCCGGGCGGGGTGCCGCTGGCTGGCGTCAGGACGGACCCCGGCGCCAGCCGAACGGGGGCAAGGTTCCAGCGTAGCGGCAGGGTCAGTGTGGCGT
>JALVPS010000396.1 GCA_027031685.1 Gammaproteobacteria bacterium
CCTGTGGGCGCTCACCATCGCCCTGCTCACCCTGCTGGGCGTGGCCACGGCCATGCTCGGCTTCATCGTCATCTACCCCCTGCTGGGGCATGCCTCCTGGCGGCTGTACCGCGACGTGGTGCGGGCCGACGACCGGCTGGCGCCGAAAAGGACCGATCATGCCCCTTGAGCTCACCGAACGGCAGATCTCCGAGTTCGGGCTCACCTTCGGCCTGAGCGGACTGATCCTCTACATGCTGTTCATCATCTGGCGGCTGGCGCGCGACTCCAAGGCCGGCCGCTTCGGCACCTTCGTGCTCTTCCTGGTGCTCGGCCTGGGCATGCTCGGCTTCATCGCCAAGGGCATCATCAAGTGGCTGCTGGGCATGGAATGAGCGGGACGTTGGGCTGAAATGCGGCCACTGCACCCACGATGCCCATGCCCCCGCGCCTGGAAGAGGGCCTCGCCTTCCCGGTGAACAGTCCCGAGGCTGCAGTGCCGCTGCGCTACGCCACACAATGAGCCCGGCTCCCAGCGCCGCGCCGGCGCAACGCCCTCCGCACGCACCATTCGAGGGCGGTCCACACGCCCCCGCGCCATGCCGCACCATCACGGTGCGAACAACCCCCTGACGCCCGTCGGGGCTTGCCGCTCCCACCCCTTGCCCCACCACCACCCCACACGTTGGCACCCTTCTTGCTAGCCATGAGGGCAACACGGCCGGCACGTCATCCGGGCCGCCCGTCGAATGCAAAGCATCTGACCACGGAGTAGAGATCTGCCCATGAAACAGCGTCTGGTCCTCATCGGGAACGGCATGGCCGGGGTGCGCACCCTGGAGCACCTGCTGGAGCTGGCTCCCGACAAGTACGAGATCACCGTCTTCGGCGAGGAGCCCTACGGCAACTACAACCGCATCCTGCTCTCGCCGGTGCTGGCCGACGAGAAGACGATCGACGACATCATGCTCAACGACGAGGCCTGGTACGCCAGGCACGGCATCACCCTGCACAAGGGCGAGAAGGCCATCGAGATCGATCGGGTACACCGCGTGGTGCGCGGCGACAAGGGCAGCGAGGCGCCCTACGACCGGCTGCTCATCGCCACCGGCTCGCGCCCGTTCATGATTCCCGTGCCGGGCCACGACCTGGAGGGCGTGATCGGCTTCCGCGACATCCAGGACGTGGAGACCATGCTGGCCGCCACCCGCCAGTACGACAAGGCGGTGGTCATCGGCGGCGGCCTGCTGGGGCTGGAGGCGGCCAATGGCCTCATGAAACAGGGCATGGACGTGACCGTGGTGCACCTGCTGGACACGCTCATGGAGCGCCAGCTGGACAGGGCCGCCGCCAGCATGCTGCAGCGCTCGCTGGAGGAGCGCGGCATGAAGTTCCTCATGGAGCATCAGACGGCGGCCATCGAGGGCAACGGGCGCGTGCGGCGCGTGCGCTTCGCCGACGGCTCCGCCATCGACGCCGACCTGGTGGTGATGGCGGTGGGCATCCGCCCCAACATCGAGCTGGCCGAGCAGGCCGGGCTGCACTGCGAGCGCGGCATCGTGGTCAACGACACGCTGCAGACCTTCGACCCGGTGATCTACGCCGTGGGCGAGTGCGTGCAACACCGCGGCGTGACCTACGGCCTGGTGGCGCCGCTGTTCGAGCAGGCCAAGGTGGCGGCCAACCACCTGGCGGAGATCGGCACCGCCAAGTACGGCGGCTCGCTCACCTCCACCAAGCTGAAGGTGACCGGCATCGACCTGTTCTCCGCCGGCGACTTCCACGGCGACGAGCACAGCGAGGAGCTGGTGCTGCAGGACGAGAAGGGCGGCGTGTACAAGAAGGTGGTGCTGCGCGACGACCGCATCATCGGCGCGGTCATGTACGGCGACACCCTGGACGGCCCGTGGTACTTCCAGCTCATGCGCGACGGCACGGACGTGAGCGACTTCCGCCACACCCTGCTGTTCGGCCAGCACCACCTGGGCGACGCCGGCCACGGCGACAACAACGAGGCGCGCGTGGCCAGCATGCCGGACGACGCCGAGATCTGCGGCTGTAACGGCGTGTGCAAGGGCGACATCGTCAAGGCCATCATCGACAAGAAGCTGTTCACCCTGGAGGAGGTGCGCGCCCACACCAAGGCGTCCAGCTCCTGCGGCTCCTGCACCGGCCTAGTGGAGTCGCTGCTGGCCCACACCCTGGGCGGCGACTACTCCGAGGCGCCCAGCAAGAAGCCGCTCTGCCCCTGCACCGAGTACAGCCACGACGAGGTGCAGCAGGCCATCCGCGAACAGGGCCTGAAGGACATGCGCGCCGTGTTCGAGGCCCTGGAGTGGAAGACCCCGGACGGCTGCGCCGCCTGCCGCCCGGCGCTCAATTACTACTTGCTGGCCTACTGGCCCGGCGAGTACCAGGACGACCGCTTCTCGCGTTTCATCAACGAGCGCGCCCACGGCAACATCCAGAAGGACGGCACCTACTCGGTGGTGCCGCGCCTGTTCGGCGGCCTGTGCACCCCGGGCCAGCTGCGCGCCATCGCCGACGTAGCGGAGAAGTTCCGGGTGCCGGAGATGAAGGTCACCGGCGGCCAGCGCATCGACCTGTTCGGCGTGAAGAAGGAAGACCTGCCGGCCATGTGGAAGGACCTGTCCGCGGCCGGCCTCGTGTCCGGCCACGCCTACGGCAAGGCCCTGCGCACGGTGAAAACCTGCGTGGGCAAGAACTGGTGCCGCTTCGGCACCCAGGACTCCACCGGCCTGGGCGTCAGGCTGGAGGAGCTCACCTGGGGCTCGTGGATGCCGCACAAGTTCAAGATGGCCGTGTCCGGCTGCCCGCGCAACTGCGCCGAGGCCACCATCAAGGACTTCGCCGTGGTGTGCGTGGATTCGGGCTATGAGCTGCACGTGGGCGGCAACGGCGGCATCAAGGTGCGCGTCACCGACTTCCTCACCAAGGTGAAGACCGAGGAAGAGGTGCTGGAGTACTGCGGCGCCTTCATCCAGCTCTATCGCGAGGAGGCCCACTACCTGGAGCGCACCGCGCCCTGGGTGGAGCGCGTCGGCCTGTCGCACATCAAGGAGCGCATCGTGGACGACGCCGACAACCGGCGCGCCCTGTTCGAGCGCTTCAAGTATTCCCAGCAGTTCGCCCAGGTGGACCCGTGGAAGGAGCGGGCCGAGGGCGTGGACGCCGAGGAATTCGAACCCATCCGCATCGCCGGTTAACCGACCCGAGAGATTGCCATGTCAGACTGGATTGAAATCGCAAAACTGGACGACATCCCGCGCCTGGGGGCGCGGGTGGTCAAGACCGACACCATGGACATCGCGGTGTTCCGCACCGCCGACGACCAGGTGTTCGCCCTCAAGGACGAGTGCCCGCACCAGCAGGGCCCGCTGTCGCAGGGCATCGTCGCCGGCCATGTGGTCACCTGCCCCCTGCACAACTGGAAGATCGACCTGGCCGAAGGCTGCGCCCT
>JALVPS010000397.1 GCA_027031685.1 Gammaproteobacteria bacterium
AAAGACACCATTGCCGGCTTCAAGGCCATCGTCAACGGCGAGTACGACCACCTGCCCGAGCAGGCCTTCTACATGGTGGGCACCATCGAGGAAGCGGTCGAGAAGGCCAAGAAGCTCAGCTGATCGCTTTGGGGTAGCACACAATGGCCATGACCATGCACGTGGATGTCGTCACCGCCGAGCAGGAGATCTACTCCGGCCCGGCCGAGGAGGTGTTCGCCCCCGCCGAGCTGGGCGAGGTGGGCATCCTGCCGCGCCACAGCCCGCTCATCACGCGCCTGGCGCCGGGCGAGGTGCGCATCCGGCGTGGCGGCAGCCAGCCGGACGAGCACATCTTTGTGGCCGGCGGCATCCTGGAGGTGCAGCCACACGTGGTCACCATCCTGGCCGACACCGGCATGCGCGCCGCCGACCTGGACGAGGCGCGCGCCCTGGAGGCCAGGCAGCGCGCCGAGGAGGCCATGCAGCAGCGCGACAGCGAGATCGACTACGCCAAGGCCAAGGCCGAGCTGGCCGAGGCCATCGCCCAGCTGCGCATGCTAGAGCGCATGCGCAAGCTCAAGCGTTAACTCGTCGGCAAAGTGCCGGTGTTCTGTCCGGCACGGTGTGATGCACATCGAAAAGGCGGCCATTGGCCGCCTTTTCCCTTTGGAATCGGCGTTACAATGGCTGTCCGTCCGCTCCGGCGCGGGCGGCGAACCCCTTGCGTGCCCCAGGATCGAAGCATCACATGAGTCTAGCCATCGTCATCCTCGCCGCGGGTCAGGGCACCCGCATGCGTTCCCGACTGCCCAAGGTCCTCCACCCTCTCGGCGGGCGCCCCATGCTCCAGCACGTCATCGACACCGCCCACCAGCTGGCGGCGGATGAGATCGCCGTGGTGGTGGGCCACGGCGCCGAGCAGGTGCAGGCCGCCATCGACGACCCCACCGTGCGCTGGGTGTTGCAGGCCGAGCAGCTCGGCACCGGCCACGCCGTGGCCCAGGCCCTGCCCGTCCTGGAGGCGGACGACGTGCTGGTGCTGTACGGCGATGTGCCGCTGGTGCGCGCCGAGTTGCTGCGGCCGCTGGTGGACGGCCTGGCCGCCGGCCGCATCCACCTGCTGACCGTGACCCTGGACGACCCCACCGGCTACGGGCGCATCGTGCGCGACGAGCGCGGCGAGGTGCGGCGCATCGTCGAGCAGAAGGATGCCGACGCCGACACCCTGCGCATTCGCGAGGGCAATACCGGCATCCTGGCCGCCCGCCGCGCCGACCTCGCCCGCTGGCTGGACGAAGTGGACGACGACAACGCCCAGGGCGAGTTCTATCTCACCGACGTCATTGAGCACTGCATCGCCGGCGGCGGTCACGTGCAGGCATGGCGCGTGGACGACGAGCTGGCCGTGGCCGGCGTCAACGACAAGCGCCAGCTCAACCGGCTGGAGCGTGCCTACCAGCACCAGCAGGCCGACCGCCTGCTGGCGGCGGGCGTCACCCTGGCCGACCGGGCGCGCATCGACGTGCGCGGCGAGCTGGTTGCCGGCCGCGACGTCAGCATCGACATCAACTGCGTGTTCGAGGGGCGCGTAGTGCTGGGCGATGACGTGACCATCGGCCCCAACTGCCTGCTGCGCGACGTGGAGATCGGCGACGGCGTGCAGGTGCACGCCAACAGCGTGCTGGAGGGCAGCGTGGTGGAGGCCGACTGCCAGGTGGGCCCCTTCGCCCGCCTGCGCCCCGGCACGCGCCTGCGGCGCGGCGCCAAGGCCGGCAACTTCGTGGAGATCAAGCAGGGCGACATCGGCGAGGGCAGCAAGGTCAACCACCTGAGCTACATCGGCGACGCCCGCTTGGGCCGCGACGTGAACATCGGCGCCGGCACCATCACCTGCAACTACGACGGCGCCCGCAAGCACCACACCGACATCGGCGACGGCGCTTTCATCGGCTCCAACAGCGCCCTGGTGGCGCCCGTGACCATCGGCGCCGAGGCCACCATCGGCGCCGGCTCGGTCATCACCCGCGAGGCGCCGGCCGGCCAGCTCACCCTGGCGCGCGAACGCCAGACCACCGTGCCGCATTGGAAGCGACCGAAAAAGGGAGATCACTGACATGTGCGGAATCGTCGGCGGCGTCGCCCAGCGCGACGTCTATCCCATCCTGCTGGAGGGCCTGAAACGGCTCGAATACCGCGGCTACGATTCGTCCGGCATGGCCGTGCTGGGCCGCGACGGTGGCATCCAGCGCCACCGCCGCGTGGGCAAGGTGGCCGAGCTGGAGGCGGCCCTCGCCGAGCGCCCCCTGCCCGGCGGCCTGGGCATCGCCCACACCCGCTGGGCCACCCACGGCGCGCCCGAGGAGCGCAACGCCCACCCCCACCTGTGCAACGACCTCATTGCCGTGGTGCACAACGGCATCATCGAGAACTTCGAGGAGCTGCGCGCCCGGCAGGCCGAGCGCGGCTTCCGGTTCACCTCCGACACCGACACCGAGGTGGTGGCGCACCAGATCGCCTGGTACTACCAGCGGGACGGCGACTTGCTGGACGCGGTGCGCAAGGCCATTGGCGATCTGGAAGGGGCCTACGCCCTGGGCGTGATCGCCGCCGACGATCCGCACACCCTGGTGGCGGCCCGCGAGGGTAGCCCGCTGGTCATCGGCCTGGGCATCGGCGAGCACTTCATCGCCTCCGACATCCAGGCCCTGCTGCCCGTCACGCATCGTTTCGTCTATCTGGAGAACGGCGACGTGGCGCGCCTCACCCGCCACCGCGTGGAGGTGTTCGACCGTAGCGGGGCGCCCGTGGACCGGCCTGAAAAGACCACCGCCCTCACCGATACTGCCACCAGCCGTGGCCGCTTCAAGCATTACATGCTCAAGGAGATCTACGAGCAGCCGAGCGCCATCAGCGCCACCCTGCAGGGGCGCGTCACCCACAACGAGGTGCTCGACTCGGCCTTCGGCGAGCAGGCCGCGGCCGTGTTCGAGCGCGTGCGCAACGTGCAGATCGTGGCCTGCGGCACCAGCTACCACGCCGGCCTGTGCGCCCGCTACTGGCTGGAGGGCCTGGCAGGCATCCCCTGCGCGGTGGAGGTGGCCAGCGAGTACCGCTACCGCAATCCGGTGCTGCCCGAGGACACCCTGTTCGTCACCATCTCCCAGTCGGGCGAGACGGCCGACACCCTGGCCGCCCTGCAGCAGGCGCGCCGCAAGGGCTTCCTGGCCAGCCTGGCGGTGTGCAACGTGCCGGAGAGCTCGCTGGTGCGCGAGTCGGAGCTGCAGCTCATGACCCGCGCCGGGCCGGAGATCGGGGTGGCCTCCACCAAGGCCTTCACCACCCAGCTGGTGGGGCTGCTCATGCTGGTGCTGGCCCTGGGCCGGCGCCATGGCCTGAGCGGCGAGATGCAGCAGCAGCTGCTGCGCGAGCTGAACCAGCTGCCGGCCCTGGTGGAGCGGGCCCTGGACAAGGACG
>JALVPS010000398.1:0-983 GCA_027031685.1 Gammaproteobacteria bacterium
GTGAGCGCGCCACGTTGCACCAGTGCCGCATTGTAAGCAGGCCAGTTCCTGACCCGATACCTCCGCTTCGGCTGCGACATCGCTCTTCGCCTCCTCCTGCAGTGCCTGAACACCCCCCCTGAATGGGAACTGCCCTCGAGTTATGCAACAACGCCCTTCCGCTGGATACCCCCGGGGGAGTTCATGATGGGCTCGCCACCGGACGAACCGGAGCGATCCAATAGCGAAGGCCCGCAACACCAGGTGCGTTTCGCGCAGGGCTTCTGGCTGGCCGAGACGGCCTGCACCCAGGCGTTGTGGGAGGCGGTGATGGGCGAGAATCCCAGCGAATTCAAGGGCGAGGAAAACCCGGTGGAAAATGTGAACTGGAACGATGCAAAGCGGTTCATCGAGAAGATCAACCGCCTGCATCCGGGGCTGGAACTGCGCCTGCCGTCGGAGGCGGAGTGGGAATACGCCTACCGGGCGGGGACGACCACGCCATTCTGGTTTGGCTCGGAACTGACCACCGACAAGGCGAACTATGACGGCAACAATCCCTATACGGGTGGCCCCAAAGGCGAATACCGGAAAAAGACCGTGCCGGCGCGTCATTTCCAGCCCAATCCCTGGGGCCTGTACCAGATGCACGGCAATGTCTGGGAATGGTGTGAGGACGCATGGCATGACAGCTACGAGGGCGCGCCGGAGGACAGCCAGCCCTGGAAGACCGGTGGAGACCAGGGACAAGCCGTGCTCCGTGGCGGTTCCTGGATCCGCCACGGCAGGTCCCTGCGGTCGGCCTACCGCGATCTCGACCCCCGCGACGATGCCGACATCCTCGGCCGCAACGGCTTCCGCCTTGCCCGAGGTCCTGAGCTCAAGCCAGCCCAGCCAGGAGGAGCCGGCGCGGCATCGGGTCAGCCAGAGCGAGGGACGAGCGAGGCAGACCCGAGGCAGCGCCGGCGGAGGTAATGTTCGTACGGATGTAGTCAGCTATAAGA
>JALVPS010000398.1:993-3449 GCA_027031685.1 Gammaproteobacteria bacterium
CCCACTGATGTGAGTCATGATGCAGGCCTGCTCTTTTCGCGTGGGTAGAGCCAGGGTTCCCCATCAAATATTTTTATTTGCTTTGGCTATGAGAGGCCCGATCAAGCGCAGCGGATCGGGCAAACGGCGCGACTTCGTGGCGATGCCAGTGCCGGTTCCGCTGCGCTTGAACCGGCCTACGGAGGGTTCTTGCAATGTGTGGGCGTAGACCCGATCAAGCGCAGCGGATCGGGCAAACGGCGTGACTTCGTGGCGACGCCCGTGCCGGTTCCGCTGCGCTTGAACCGGCCTACGGAGGATTCCTGCAATGTGTGGGATGTAGGTCCGATCAAGCGCAGCGGATCGGGCAGACGGCGCTGGCCCGGCGATACGACGTGCCGGTGGGCGCGATTGTAGAAAGGGCCAGGCCCCGCCGGCGCCGCCTCAGCGGTTGCCGCGCCAGAACCAGTGCTGGATCTCGGGCATGTCCTCGCCGTGGGTGGTGATGTACTCGCGGTGTTCGACCAGTTTGTCGTGCATGGCCTGGTGGATGTGGCCGGCGCGGTCGCGCAGCTTGTCCACGCGGTCGGCCACGTCCATCACCAGGTGGAAGCGGTCCAGCTCGTTGCGCACCACCATGTCGAAGGGGGTGGTGGTGGTGCCCTCCTCCTTGTAGCCGCGCACGTGCAGGTGGGGGTGGCAGCGGCGGCGGTACATGAGGCGGTGGATGAGCCACGGGTAGCCGTGGAAGGCGAAGATGACCGGCACGTCGGTGCCGAACAGGGCGTCGAAGTGGCTGTCGGGCAGGCCGTGGGGGTGTTCCTCGCGCGGCTGCAGGGTCATCAGGTCCACCACGTTGATGACGCGGATGCGCAGGCCCGGCGCCACGCGGTGCAGCAGCTCCACCGCCGCCAGGGTCTCGATGGTGGGCACGTCGCCGCAGCAGGCCATGACCACGTCGGGCCGGCTCCCCTGGTCGTTGCTGGCCCATTCCCAGATGCCCACCCCCGTCGAGCAGTGCTTGATGGCCGCGTCCATGTCCAGCCACTGCGGTTCGGGCTGTTTGCCGGCGACGATGACGTTCACCAGGTTGCGCGAGTTGAGGCACTGGTCGGCCACGTACAGCAGGCAGTTGGCGTCCGGCGGCAGGTAGACGCGCACGAGGTCGGCCTTCTTGTTCACCACGTGGTCGAGGAAGCCCGGGTCCTGGTGGGAGAAGCCGTTGTGGTCCTGCCGCCACACGTGGGAGGTGAGCAGGATGTTGAGGGAGGCGATGGGCGCCCGCCAGGGGATCTCGTTGCACACCTTCAGCCACTTGGCGTGCTGGTTGAACATGGAATCGACGATGTGGATGAAGGCCTCGTAGCAGGAGAAGAAGCCGTGCCGGCCGGTGAGCAGGTAGCCCTCCAGCCAGCCCTGGCAGGTGTGCTCCGACAGGATCTCCATCACCCGCCCGTCGGGGGCCAGGTGCTCGTCGTAGTCGTAGCGCCTGGCCAGCCACACGCGGTCGGTGGCGTCGAACAGGGCCGACAGGCGGTTGGAGTCGGTCTCGTCCGGGCCCATGACGCGAAAGTTGGCGCGGTCGGCGTTGAGGCGCAGCACGTCGCGCAGGTACACGCCCAGGCGGCGCGTGGCCTCGCCCAGCTCGGCGCCGGGATGCTTCACCTCCAAGGCGTAGTCGCGGAAGTCGGGCAGGCGCAGGGCCTTGAGCAGCAGGCCGCCGTTGGCGTGCGGGTTGGCCCCCATGCGGCGCGGGCCGGCCGGGGCCAGGGCGGTGATGTCGGGGCGCGGGTGGCCCCCGGCGTCGAACAGCTCCTCCGGCCGGTAGCTGCGCAGCCACACCTCCAGCAGGCGCAGGTGCTCGGCGCGGGTGACGTCGGGGATGGGCACCTGGTGGCTGCGCCAGAAGCCTTCCACGCGCTTGCCGTCCACCTTCTTGGGCCCGGTCCAGCCCTTGGGCGTGCGCAGCACGATCATGGGCCAGCGTGGCAGGCGCAGGTCGCCGTTGCGGCGCGCCCGCTCCTGGATGGCGCGGATCTCGCGCACCGCCAGGTCCAGCGTGGCGGCCAGCCGGCGGTGCACGGTCATGGGCTCGTCGCCGGCTACCACCAGGGGGCGGTAGCCGTAGCCCTCGAACAGGCGGATGAGCGTGGCCTCGTCGATGCGTGCCAGCACGGTGGGGTTGGCGATCTTGTAGCCGTTCAGGTGCAGCACCGGCAGCACGGCCCCGTCGCGCGCCGGGTTGAGGAACTTGTTGCTGTGCCAGGCGGTGGCCAGGGGGCCGGTCTCCGCCTCGCCGTCGCCCACCACGCACAGCGCCAGCAGGTCGGGGTTGTCGAACACCGCGCCAAAGGCGTGCGCCAGGGAGTAGCCCAGCTCGCCGCCCTCGTGGATGGAGCCGGGCGTCTCCGGCGCGCAGTGGCTGGGCGCGCCGCCCGGAAAGGAGAACTGGCGGAACAGGTGCCTCATGCCCGCCT
>JALVPS010000399.1 GCA_027031685.1 Gammaproteobacteria bacterium
GCGCCCAGGCGGCGGTGGCCCGGCAGTGGGCCAGCGGCACCGTGCGGTCGGCGCCGCTGCACAGCACCAGCAGGGGCACCGGCGGCGGGGCGTCCCGGTAGCCCGCGCACAGGGCGCGCATCACCTGTCCCGACTCGTCACGCCACTGGCCGTGCACCCAGCGCACGGTGTCCCGGTCGGCCTCCGGCAGGCTGGCGCGGGTGCGGGCCAGGGGCAGCTCGCGTGACCAGGGCACCACGTCGTCCGCCCAGCCCTGGCGGCAGCGCCGGTCTGGCAGGCCGCCGGGCGGCACCGGGTTGACCAGCACCGCCGCCAGTACCCGCCCCGGCGCGGCGGCCGCCGCGCGCAGGGCCAGCAGGGCACCCAGGCTGGCCCCCACCAGGGCCGTGTGCGGCGGGCAGTCGGCCAGCCAGCACGCCACCTGGCGCTGGTAGTCGTCCAGTGTGGTGGCCGCCAGGCCGGTTCGCGCCGGGCGCAGGTCGTGGGCGCGCGCCCGCCAGCCGGCCGCGCGCAGCACCGGCAGCCAGTCGCGCCACTGCCAGGCGCCGCCGCCGGCGCCGTGCAGCAGCAGGACGGTGCCCTTGTCGCTCACACCGCTCACGATGCCGCCTCCGGCAGTTCCACCATCACTCGCCCGCCGCGCGGCCCGCGCGTCAGGTGCAGGCGGCCGCCGTAGGCCCGCACGATGTCCTGCGCCACTGCCAGGCCGATGCCCTGGCCGGGCTGGCGCCGGTCGGCGCGCGCGCCGCGCCGCAGCAGGGCCTCGGCGTCGGGCGGAAAGCCCGGCCCGTCGTCGTCGATGACCAGCCGGCCGGCCCCGTCCAGGGCGATGCGCAGCCAGCCGCGGCCGTACTTGGCGGCGTTGTCCAGCAGGTTGCCCAGCAGCTCCATCAGGTCCCCCTCGTCCATGGCCAGTCGCGCCGTGGCCGGCAGGTCGATCGTACACCGCAGGCCGCGCTCGGCGTACACCTTGCCCAGCGCCCGGCACAGCCGCTCGGCCAGCGGCCGCAGGGCCACCGGGCGGCGCAGGGGGCGGGCGCCGGCGGTGGCGGCGCGCCGCAGCTGGTGGCCGATGAGGCGGTCGATATGGTCCAGCTGCTCCCGCCAGGCGGGCGGCGTGTCGGCGTCGGCCTGGGCGCGCAGCACGGCCAGGGGCGTCTTGAGGCTGTGCGCCAGGTCGGCCAGGGCGTCGCGGAAGCGGGCCTGCTGGCGCCGCTCGTGGTCGAGCAGGGCGTTGATGCCCTGCGCCAGGGGGCGGATCTCCTCCGGCACGTGGTCGGAGATGCGCTCGGCGCGCCCGTCGCGGATGGCGGCCAGCTCGCGCCCCACCCGGCGCAGCGGGCGCAGGCCCCAGTGCAGCAGGCCCAGCAGGGCCACCAGCAGCCCGGCGCTGGTGCCCGCCAGCCACCACCAAAGGCGGCGCGTGAAGCTGGCCCGCTGCAACTGCAGGGGGCTGGCGCGGTCGGCCACCAGCAGGGTGTGGCGCAGGCTGCGCCCGTCCGGCAGCAGCCAGGCGAAGCCGTAGGCCAGGCGGTAGCCGTCGCCGGCCGTGAAGCGCCACTGGTCCAGGCCGGGCGGGTCGATGGGCGGCGGCGCGCCGAGCAGGGAGGGGCTGTGCCACAGGGGCTGGCCAGTGGCGTCGTACAGCACCGCCACCAGGCCCGACTCGGGCTGGCGCAGGCGCGGCGCCGGCACGCCCGACAGGTCGGTGTGCAGGCGGCCATCCGGGTCGGCGTCGGTGGCCCCCAGCAGGAGGTAGACCAGGCCCTGCAGGCGTTGCCGCTCGGCGTCGCGCGTGTAGCCGCTCACGGCCCGCTCCAGGGCCAGGCCGGTGAACAGCAGGAACAGCAGCAGGATGACGCCCGCGGCCAGCAGCAGGCGACCGCGCAGCGAGTTCACGGCGCGGGGTGGCGGGGCAGTCGCCAGCGGTAGCCCCGCCCGCGCAGGGTCTCGATGGGTTGCAGGCGGCCCTCCGGGTCCAGCTTGCGACGCAGGCGGCGCACGAACACCTCGATGACGTTGCTGTCGCGCTCGTCGTCCTCGGCGTACAGGTGTTCGCTGAGGCGCGTCTTGGACAGCACCTCGCCGGCGTGCAGCACCAGGTACTCCAGCAGGCGGTACTCGTAGGCAGTGAGCGCCAGGGGTTTGCCGTCCAGGGTGACCTGCTGGGCGGCGGTGTCCAGTACCAGCGGGCCGCTGCGCAGCTCGGACTGGCTCCAGCGGCCGCTGCGGCGGATGAGGGCGCGCGCCCGCGCCAGCAGCTCCTCCATGTGGAAGGGCTTGGTCAGGTAGTCGTCGGCGCCGGCCTCCAGGCCGGTCACCTTGTCCTGCCAGCGGTCGCGGGCGGTGAGGATGAGCACCGGGTAGTCTCGCCCGGCCTGGCGCAGGGCCTCGATCACCGCCAGCCCGTCGCGGCCGGGCAGGCCCAGGTCGACGATGGCCAGGTCGAGGGGGAACTCGGTGGCCATCCAGGTCCCCTCGGTGCCGTCGGCGGCGGCGTCCACGGCGTAGCCCTGCGCCTGCAGGCGCTCGACCAGCGTGGCGCGCAGGTCGGCGTCGTCCTCGATGACCAGCACGCGCATCAGCGTCGGCCGCGGCGCGCGCCACGGATGCGCACCACCTGCACGCGGCCGCGGTGCAGCACCTTGACGGCGTAGCCGCCCCCCTCGCGGCGGATGTCCAGGATGCGCCCGCCGCCCACCTGCTGGCGGGCCTGGCGGGCCGCCTCGGCGCGGCTCAGGCCGGGGCCCTCGTCGCGGGCGGTGGCCGGGGCCGGCAGGGCGCCGGCCACGGTCAGCAGCAGGGCCAGCAGGGTGGGGGGCAGGAAGGCACGCATGGGCCTATTGTACCGCGCCGTCAGTCGTCCAGCGGCAGCACGTTCACCCGCACGCGCAGGCGCCGGCCCGGGTCGTGGTCCATGCGCGTGGTGAAGGTGTGCCCCTTGTAGCGGTAGGTGACGCGGTAGCCGTCCAGGCGCTCCTCGCTGTAGCGCTCCTGCACGGTGGTGCAGCGCTCCGTCCAGCCGGTGCGGTAGCCGCGGCGGTGGCGGCGGGTGGCCACGTCGTGGCCGATGGCCGAGCCGATGACGGCGCCGGCGATCTTGCCCGTGTCGCCGTCGTGCTGCAGGTTGTGGCCCAGGGCGCCGCCGATGACGCCGCCCACGATCATGCCCAGGGCGGCGTCGCCCACGCCGTCGTCTTCCGGGTAGGCCACCTCCTCCTGCCAGCACTCGCGGTGCGGGCGGGACAGGGACACGGTGCGGTAGATGGGCTCCACGTTCACCACGCGGGCGTAGTCGGTGTAGCCGTGGCGGCCGGTCTCGTGGAAGCGGCGGTCGGCCTGGGCCAGCGGGGCGGCCAGCAGGGCCGCGCCGAGGGTGAGGATGACAAGGGACTGGTTGTGCATGATGGCGCTCCTCTCGGGTCCGTGTCGGGATCACGGCGCCGAGCATGGCGCAGGGCGACTGAATGGCGCCTGAATGGGCAGAGGGCCGCGGACCGAGCGGCCCGCGGCGCCATGGCCGGCCTTACGCAGCGGCGGGTGGCGCGCCGCCGTTGAAGCGACGCAGGCCGATCATGCCCAGCAGGGCCGAGCCGAACAGCCACAGGGTGCCGGGCAGAGGCACGGGGGTGACCTGGAGAGACACGTCGAACTGGCCCCCGTTGTTGCCCCAGCCCTCGTCGGCCACGGCCAGGTACAGGTAGGCGGTGGGGACGCTGGTGGGCGCCACCAGGCTGGCCGAGGTGCCCAGGGCCAGGATATTGCCGATGGGATCCAGGCTGCCTATGGTGCGGCTCCACAGGCCCACCAGCTGGCCGGAACGGAAGGTGGTGCCGGTCGTCGTGGTGTAGTCGGTCCAGATCGTCGGCGGAGAGCCATCGGCGGTGGTGTTGTCGCCAATGCTGTGGGTGCCGGTGTCGAAGTCGATGGTGTTGGTGGCGGTCAGGCTCAGATTGTCGCCGCCGTTGTACAGGCCGGCATAGACCGGGCCGCCGGCAAAACTCCAGCCAGTGGCCTCGTCAGCCAGTTCGCTGGGCAGAAAACCGGTGCCGTCGAACAGGCTGGCGGTGCCGGGGACGGACGTGGAGACGGTGAGGGCATGGACCGGGGCGGCCATGACCGTGGCTGCGGCCAGGCCCAGGCCGAGCAGAGTGGTGCGGATTTTCACAGTAACCTCCCTGTGACTGATTTATGGGGGATGTGGATGGCCGGACAGGAAGGTCGTCGGGTGGGCGCAGATCACGATGTGCTGCTGTGGCCGACTTCCCTGTCTGGCGCCGGCTAGGTTGCCACCGCCGGGGGGAAGAAAATGGGCAGCGCGCCACACTTTGTCATAGGCAGGGTTGCCGCGGCGCACACTCCGGGTGTGTCTGAGGGTGTCCGGTCAGGCGGCCTTGTCGCGGGAGATGAGGGCGTAGGCAGAGTGGTTGTGGATGGATTCGAAGTTCTCGGACTCGAGGGTGTAGGCGGCGATGCGTTCATCGGCGTCCAGCCGCGCGGCGATGTCGCGCACCATGTCCTCCACGAACTTGGGGTTGTCGTAGGCGCGCTCGGTGACGTATTTCTCGTCGGGCCGCTTGAGCAGGCCGTACAGGTCGCAGGAGGCCTCCTGTTCCACCAGCTCGATCAGCTCCTCGATCCATACGAAGCCGCGCAGGCGGGCGTCTACGGTGACGTGGGATCGCTGGTTGTGGGCGCCGCGTTCGGAGATCTTCTTGGAGCAGGGACACAGGCTGGTGACGGGCACCACCACTTTGACGTTCATGCAGGGCTGGCCGTCGTGGATCTCGCCGATGAAGGTGACGTCGTAGTCCATCAGGCTCTGTACGCCGGACACCGGGGCGGTCTTGTTGATGAAGTAGGGGAAGCGCATCTCGATGTGGCCGGACTCGGCCTCCAGCCGCTCCACCATCTCGCCCAGCATCTGCTTGAAGGAGTCCACGGTCAGCTCGCGCTCGTGCTCGTTGAGGATCTCCACGAAGCGCGACATGTGGGTGCCCTTGAAGTTGTGCGGCAGGTTCACGTACATGTTGAACTCGGCCACCGTGTGTTGCTCGCCGCCGCCCCGCTCGCCGATGCGGATGGGGTGGCGGATGGACTTGATGCCCACCTTGTCGATGGGGATGCGGCGGCTGTCGGCCGAGCCCTGCACGTCGGGCATGGCGTCGTTCTTGGGGGCGGGGGTGGTCATCGGCAGGTTCCTCGCTTCAGTCGTCGCGGCTGTAGCGCACGGCGGCGCGCTCGGTCTCCCACAGCGTCACGGCGTGGACCCGCACCGGACGGTCGCGCAGCGCCTCGGCCAGCGCGTCGTGGAAATACACCGCCAGGTTCTCGGCCGTGGGGTTCTTGCGGTCGAAGGGCGGGATGTCGTTGAGGTAGCGGTGGTCCAGCCCGGCGGCGATGCGGCGCAGTGCCTGCTTGATGTCGCGGAAGTCGATGCCCATGCCCACGGCGTCCAGCGTGCGGGCCTCGACCTCGGCCACCACCTTCCAGTTGTGGCCGTGTATGCGGTTGCAGTCCCCCGGGTAGTCCCGCAGGGTGTGGGCGGCGGCGAAGTCGGCCTCGACGCGGAGTATGAACTTGTCAGGCATGCAGGTGGTGCGGTGGGCAAGCCTCAGGATGCTATGCGAGGCCTTGCGGTATTGCAATTTTCCACGTGGAAGCGATTGCAAATGGCGCGCCGGATGCCGTGTGCGTCCAGCCCCGCCCGGGCCAGCAGCTCCTCGCGGCTGCCCTGCTCCATGAACACGTCGGGCAGGCCCAGGTTGAGCACCGGCACCTGCACGCCGTGGGCGGCCAGCAGCTCGTTGACGGCGCTGCCGGCGCCGCCGGCCACCACCCCGTCCTCCACGGTCACCAGCGCCTCGTGGCTGGCGGCCATCTCCAGCACCAGGGCCTCGTCCAGGGGCTTGATGAAGCGCATGTCCACGACCGTGGCGTCCAGCGCCTCGGCCGCCTGCAGGGCATCGGCCAGGGGGCTGCCGAACACCAGCAGGGCGAAGCGGCGTCCTTCGCGCACGCGGCGCGCCTTGCCCACCGGCAGGGGGCTGAGGTCGTCGCCGGGCGCCACGCCGGGGCCGCGCCCGCGCGGGTAGCGCACCGCCGCCGGGCCGTCCAGGGCGAAGCCGGTGCACAGCATGCGGCGGCACTCGCGCTCGTCGGCCGGTGCCATGAGGGTGAGGTTGGGCACGCAGCGCAGGAAGGCAATGTCGAAGGCGCCGGCGTGGGTGGGTCCGTCCGGCCCCACCAGCCCGGCGCGGTCGATGGCGAACAGCACGGGCAGGTTCTGCAGCGCCACGTCGTGCACCACCTGGTCGTAGGCGCGCTGCAGGAAGGTGGAGTAGATGGCCACCACCGGCTTCATGCCCTCGCAGGCCAGGCCGGCGGCGAAGGTGATGGCGTGCTGCTCGGCGATGGCCACGTCGAAGTAGCGGTCCGGGAAGCGCTCGGAGAAGGCCACCAGCCCGGAGCCCTCGCGCATGGCCGGGGTGATGCCCACCAGGCGCGGGTCGGCGGCGGCCTGGTCGCACAGCCAGTCGCCGAACACCTCGGTGTAGGTGGGGCCGCTGGCGTTGCCGCCGCCGGCCAGGCCGCGGGACGGGTCGAAGCGGCCCACGCCGTGGTAGCGCACCGGCTCGGCCTCGGCGTGGTCGTAGCCCTTGCCCTTGCGCGTCACCACGTGCAGCAGCAGCGGGCCGCGCATGTGGCGCAGGTTGCGCAGGGTGGGCACCAGGGTGTCCAGGTCGTGGCCGTCGATGGGACCGATGTAGTTGAAACCCAGCTCCTCGAACAGGGTGCCGGGGGTGACCATGCCCTTGACGTGCTCCTCGGCGCGGCGCGCCAGCTCGCGCACGGGCGGCAGGTGCGCCAGGAAGCGCTTGCCCTCCTCGCGCATGCCGCTCAGCAGGGGCGAGGACAGCAGGCGGGTCATGTAGTTGGACAGTCCGCCCACGTTGGGGGAGATGGACATGTCGTTGTCGTTGAGCACCACCAGCAGGTCTTCCTTGATGTCGCCGGCGTGGTTGAGGGCCTCGAAGGCCATGCCGGCGGTCATGGCGCCGTCGCCGATGACCGCCACCACCTTGCGCCGCTCGCCGCGCAGGCGGGCGGCCACGGCCATGCCCAGGGCGGCGCTGATGGAGGTGCTGGAGTGGCCGGTGCCGAAGGTGTCGTAGGGGCTCTCGGCGCGGCGCGGGAAGCCGGCCAGCCCGCCCAGCTGGCGCAGGGTGTGCATGCGCTCGCGGCGGCCGGTGAGGATCTTGTGCGGATAGCTTTGGTGGCCCACGTCCCACACCAGCAGGTCGTGCGGCGTCTGGTACACGTAGTGCAGGGCGATGGTCAGCTCCACCACGCCCAGGCCGGAGGCCAGGTGGCCGCCGGTGCGCGCCACGCTCTCCAGCAGGAAGCGGCGCAGCTCGCCGGCCAGGGCCGGCAGGCGCGCCGGCGGCAGGCGGCGCAGGTCGTCCGGGCTGTCGATCCTTTCCAGCAGCGGGTAGGTGCTCATCGGTCGCGGTCGATGATGTAACCAGCCAGGTCGCGCAGGGGCTGGGCGGCGGTGCCCAGGCCGTCCAGGGCCGCCAGCGCCTCGTCGTGCAGCTCGCGGGCGCGGGCGCGGGCCGCCTCCAGCCCCAGCAGGGCGGGGAAGGTGGGCTTGTCCAGGGCGCGGTCGGCGCCGGCCTGCTTGCCGAGGGTGGCCGTCTCGCCCTCCACGTCCAGGATGTCGTCGCGGATCTGGAAGGCCAGGCCGATGCACTTGGCGTAGTGGTCCAGGTGGCGGCAGGTGTCCGCGTCCAGCCCGGGCCGGTTGCGGCAGGCCAGTTGCACGCAGGCGCGGATGAGGGCGCCGGTCTTGTGGATGTGCATGGCCTCCAGCTCGGCCACCGTCAGCTCGCGGCCGGTGGCGTCCAGGTCCATGGCCTGGCCGCCCACCATGCCGCTGGCGCCGGCCGCCTCGGCCAGCACGCGCACCATGTCCAGCCGCGCCGCGGCGTCGCCGGTGAGCGCCTCGTCGTGGGCCAGCACGCGGAAGGCCAGGGCCTGCAGCGCGTCGCCCGCCAGCACCGCCGTGGCCTCGTCGAAGGCGCGGTGGCAGGTGGGCTGGCCGCGGCGCAGGTCGTCGTCGTCCATGCACGGCAGGTCGTCGTGGATGAGGGAGTAGGCGTGGATCAGCTCCACCGCGCAGGCGGCGCCGTCCAGGGTGTCGGCCGGCTGGTCGGTGGCCAGGCCGGTGGCGTACACCAGCACCGGGCGGATGCGCTTGCCGCCGGACAGGGTGGCGTAGCGCATGGCCTGGTGCAGGCGGGCCGGCAGGCGCGTGGCCGGCGGCAGCCAGCGGTCCAGGGCGTCCTCCACGCGCCGCTGCCACACCGGCAGCAGGGCGGACAGGCCGGGGGCGTCACTGGTCATCTTCATCGAAGGGTTGCAGCTCGCCCTGCTCGGTGAGTTGCTGCACGCGCTGCTCGGCCTGCGTCAGGAGCTGCTGGCAGCGCCGGGTGAGGGCCATGCCCCGCTCGAACTCGCGTAGCGAGTCCTCCAGGCTCAGCTCGCCTTCCTCCATGCGCGCCACCAGCGCCTCCAGGGCGTGCAGGGCGGCTTCGAAATCCAGATCGTCCGGGCGCTCGTCGGCCATGTCACGGGGCGGCGGGAAAAGGGAGCTAAAGCTACCCCGCACGGGCGGCGCGGGTCAAATGACGGGCGGTGGGCAAGCCCTTGACAGGGTGGGCGGCGCGGCATAGATTAGCCGCAGATTTAGACTTAGTCTAAATCGGATTTCCCAACCACCGATCCATTATCGAGGAGTACCACGATGGAACTGAAAGGCAGCAAGACTGAGCAGAACCTGAAAGACGCCTTCGCCGGCGAATCCCAGGCCAACCGCCGTTACCTGTACTTCGCCGCCAAGGCCGACGTGGAGGGCTACAACGACGTGGCCGCCGTGTTCCGCTCCACCGCCGAGGGCGAGACCGGCCACGCGCACGGCCACCTGGAGTACCTGGAGGCCGTCGGTGACCCGGCCACTGGCCTGCCCATCGGCCCCACCCGCGACAACCTGAAGGCCGCCATCGCCGGCGAGACCCACGAGTACACCGACATGTACCCCGGCATGGCCAAGGACGCCCGCGAAGAGGGCTTCGACGAGATCGCCGACTGGTTCGAGACGCTGGCCAAGGCCGAGCGCTCGCACGCCAACCGCTTCCAGAAGGCGCTCGACTCGCTGGAAGACTGATCCACTCCCGGCTGCGGGATGGCCGCCGTGCCATCCCGCCCTTTTCTCCCACACGCCCGAACATTCCACGGAGCAGCACTGACGATGACAGATATCAAGGCCGGAACGATCCGGGAGGGCAGCCTGGAGGCCCCCACGCGTCACCCCATCGACTGGAAGAACCCGGAGTTCTACGACGAAACCGCGCTCTTCAAGGAACTGGAGCGGGTCTTCGATATCTGCCATGGCTGTCGCCGCTGCGTCAGCCTGTGCAACTCCTTCCCCACGCTGTTCGACCTGGTGGACGAGTCCGAGACCATGGAGGTGGACGGCGTGGCCAAGGCCGACTACTGGAAGGTGGTCGACAACTGCTACCTGTGCGACCTGTGCTACATGACCAAGTGCCCCTACGTGCCGCCGCACGAGTGGAACGTGGACTATCCGCACCTCATGCTGCGCGCCAAGGCCTTCAAGTACCGCCAGGGGCAGGTCAAGTTCCGCGACAAGCTGCTCACCTCCACCGACACGGTGGGCAGGCTGGCCGGCATCCCGGTGGTGGCGCAGGCCGTCAACGCCGCCAACCGCACGCCCGCCTTCCGCAAGGTGCTGGAGTCCACCCTGGGTGTGCACCACGACGCGGTGGTGCCGCCCTACCACAGCGACACCGCGCGCAAGCGCCTGAAGCGGCACCACGCCCCGTCGCGGTCGCCCCAGCCGGCCGGCCGCACGCGCGGGCGGGTGGCCGTGTTCGCCACCTGCTACGGCAACTACAACCAGCCCGAGCTGGTGGAGGACCTGGTGGTCGTGCTGGAGCACAACGGCATCGAGGTCACCCTGGTGCCCAAGGAGCGCTGCTGCGGCATGCCCAAGCTGGAGCTGGGCGACCTGGAGGCCGTGGCGGCCGCCAAGGCCGCCAACATCCCCGTGCTCGCCCGCATGATCGACGAGGGCTGGGACATCATCGGCCCGGTGCCCTCCTGCGTGCTCATGTTCAAGCAGGAGCTGCCGCTCATGTTCCCGGACGACGAGGACGTGGCCA
>JALVPS010000400.1 GCA_027031685.1 Gammaproteobacteria bacterium
GCAGCACGACTTCTTGCTTGCGCTTCGCCGACCAACGTTTCACCGATGATTGCTTGCTCATGGACACCTCCTCTTGCTCTCACTCTGAAACCAAATGTGTGTCCAGAATATTCGAGGGGCGAGCCAATCCCTCGCGCGCCCCTTCGGGCTGTTCCCGTACGGGGCTGCGATGCTCGGCGCGCGGCAAAGGGGTGAGCATGATTTCCTTGGTCCAGTGAACCAAGGAAATCATGCGAACGCCCGGCCAAGGATGGTCGGGCTGGGGGTTGGCGAAGCCACGAACGTTGCGCCAGGGATGGCTGAATCGACACTTGAACGCCGTGCCATCTCGATGCGCCAATCGGCGGGTCTGCTTCGCTTGACGCCGCCCTACACCACGTGCGCCTGGTAGGGTGCGGTCAAGGCGCGCAGCGCCGGACCCACCATCTAACGCGCGAAGCCGGGCGCAGCCCGGCGAGCCGTCCTCTCTTCCCCTTTGGCCGCCCCGAGCATCGCAAGGCCTGGCCGGGTGAGCACCGACCGTTGGTCCAGTGGACCAACGCAGCGGTGCGAACGCCCGGCCAGGACGGCCGGGCTGGGGGTTGGCGAAGCCGTGAACGTTGCGCCAGGAATGGCTCGACCACATCTCGAATATGGTGCCATTGCGATACTCAAATCGGCTGGTCCGCTCCGCTTGACCAGCCCTACAAGTTGCCGCTGTTGGCAAGAAAGTCACTCGTGGCTAGCTCCATTTACCGTAAGCCCGAAACACATCAAGCCACGAAACCACACGACGACCTGGCCGAACGCAGCAATCCCTTGGCACAGAATCGGCGGGCCCGCTTCGCTCGCCCCCCACGCCAGTAGCCACCCGCTTGACCGACCTACTCCCCCAACAACGCCCGCTTGAGGCTTTCCTGCGCCGGCCGTTGGGAGAGCCAGATGCCGAACAGGGCCTGTTTGAAGTCGAGGCCGGGGATGCGGCTTTTTTCCTGGCCGTTGTGGCGGATGGTGGTGCCCTGCCCCGGCATGTACTGGAGGTCGTAGCGGTCGCCTTTGTGGATACCGGGGCGAAAGACGGCGATGAAGTGTTCGATGCGGTCCACGAGGGGGGCGGTGTGGCCGTCGGTGGCCTTGTCGAAGCCCTCGCGAATGGCGTGTTCCATTTTCTTCGGGGTGATCATGCCGGAGGTGATGACCAGCCGTATGGCCATGGGGGCGTCGGCGGCGATGACGCGGGCGGCGTCGGCCTCGCGCAGTTCGGCCGGCAGGTAGAGTCCGGCCACGTACAGCTTGAGGAACCACTTGTTGCGCACGCCGGCACCGCGCAGGGCGAGGCTGTGGCCATCAGCCGCGAGCTGCTCGGGCAGGTCGACGCCGGCCACCTGCCGCGCCCCGGCCGGGGGCCAGGGCAACAGCAGGAGCAGCAGGGCCAGCGCCAGGGCGCCGTGCCGCACGGCGCTCATGGCTGGATGACGCCGGCGTTGGTGATGGGCAGGTACAGCCCGCCGCTGGCCAGGAAGTTGGCGAACTCGGTATGCATCTCCGCGGTGGTGGCCAGACTGCTGGAGGGGTCGATGAGCGAGCCGTGGGCGCCGGCGGTGAAGCGCACCACGCCATGGATGGGGGTGGTGCCCGGCCCTTGGGTGCTGGTGATCTTGGTCAGGCCCATGACCCGCACCAGGGGTTCGGTGCCCGCCAGCGGCGCGGTGGCCACGCCGTTGGGGATGACCTGGTCCGGCGGGTTGCCGCCACCACCCACGACCTCCATGAGATGCACGGGGTGGATGGCGCTGGCGGCGGCGCCGAAGTTGACCGGATCGGCGGCGTCGATGAGGGTCTGGGCCACGGCCAGGAAGGCGTCGTAGTCGGGCGTACCCTTGACGATGCCGTTGGCGGCCAGCCCGGCCTGGATGGACGGCCCGAAAGTGGGCGAGGCGTCCAGCAGGTAGGGGAGGCCGCCGCCGGGCATACCCAGGGAGGCGGCGCCCAGCTGATCTTCCACGGCCAGGTAGACCGTGCCCACCATGGCCCCCAGGGAGTGGCCCAGGAAGGCGACCTTGCTGGTATCCAGCGTCACGCCGGCAATGTCGCCCAGGCTGCGCCGCAACACGAGCAAGTTGGACACCGCCTGGCGGATGTTGTCGCGCGAGGTGAGCAGGCTCTTGAGATTGATGAAGTGGGTGCCACTGGCGTCGATCTTGCCGTCCGGCCCGGCGGCCTGGGTGGTGTTGTCGACCAGATCCAGGTCGAAGGTGGGCTCGCTGGCGGTCTTGAGGGGGTTGTTCGGGTCGGTGACGCCGTGCAGCGGCAGGTCGATGGCGATGCCCGCCAGGCCGGCGTCGGCCAGGGTGTCGGCCACCGCCAGCAGGTCGGTGCGCTGGCGGGTGATGCCGTGCTGGTAGATGACCACCGGCCAGCCGCCGGCCGGGGCCGTGCCGCCGGCGGCGGCGTTGGCGTTGGGCACGGTCATGATGACCGGGATGGTGATATCGGCGGTCTTGAGCGGCTGGGGATTGAATTGCGTGAGGAAGCTGCCGCCCGCGCCGTGCCAGAAGCCGGTGAGCGGCGCCGTGGGGTCGGCCGCCGAGGGCTTGCTGAGGTAGTACGGCACGGCGAGGGTGCCCACGTACACGTCGGCCTTGCCCTGCAGGGCGGGGTTGAAGGCCTGGGTGTCCTTGCCGGTGGCGGCCATCTGGATGGTGCCCGCCGCCGCGTTGTCCTTGACGGCCGTCAGCACGTCGGTGATGGATTGGGTGCGGAAGGTCCAGGCCAGCACGATGCGCTCGGGGGTGAGGCTGGCGTCGGCGGCCCGGGCCGCGGCCTCGTAGCTGTTGACCAGCTGGCGCAGGGGCTCCAGGGCCACCACGGCCGGCGCGCTGAGCGGATCGGTGCCCTCGGCCAGGTAGTAGGCCACGTCGTCCTGGGCCGGCTCGCCGGCGGTGCTCTCGATGTCGCTGGTGAGCACCACCAGGTAGCTGGTCTTGGGCTGCAGCGGCGCCAGCGGCAGGATGACCAGCCGGTCCTGGTTGGTGCCGGCGACCGTGGCCAGATACTCGGCGGCGGTCAGCTCGCGCGTCACCCCGGTGACCGCGCCCTGGGCGGTGGCGGTCACCTGGAACACGCGCACGCTCTGGCCGGCCTTGACCGTGGCGGCGTCAATGCTACTGGAGAACTCGGCCACGATGGGCGCCGTGGTGGAGAAGCCGTCCAGGGTGTTGAGGGCCGTCTTGAGGGCCGCCTGGCCTTCGCTGTCGGTGGCCGAGGCGGGGATGTTGAGGGTGCCGTCGGTGGAGTCCTTGAACAGCAGGTCGTTGGTCTGCGGGATCTGACCGTCCGCCGGGCTGAACAGGGGCTTGAAGATGCCGCTGGGGGCGCTGGCCTGCTGGGCGTCGAAGTCCTGCTGCGCCTGCTGGGCGGCCTGGTCGAAGTTGAAGCTGGTGCCGTCGGTGCAGGCCG
>JALVPS010000401.1 GCA_027031685.1 Gammaproteobacteria bacterium
AGTGGCGGCACAGCACGGTGTCGCCGCGGGCCAGCACCGGCACGTCGGCGTTCCAGCGCGCCGCCAGGGCCGGGTCGCGGTCGATGTCCACCTCGCGCAGGTCGAAGCCGTGCGCCGCCTGCAGGGGCGCCAGGGCCTCGCGCATCTCGTCACACAGGTGGCAGCCGCGCCGGTAGTACAGGGTCAGTTCCAAGGCCGCCTCATTTGGGGATGCGCAGGGGCACGAACACCGGCCCGCCCTCGCGCTGCACCAGCAGGGCCACGGAATGGCCCGGCTCGATGGCGGCGATGCCCTCGCGGAAGGCGTCCAGGTCGGCCACCGGCCTGTTGTCGATGCGCACGATGACGTCGCCGCTGCGCAGGCCGGCGTCGCGGGCCGGGCCGCGCGTGACGCGCGCCACCAGCACCCCTTCCATCACGTGCAGCTTCTGGCGGTGTTCCTCGTCCAGGGGGCGCAGCACCAGCCCCAGTTTGTCCATGCGCAACTCACCCGCGCCGCCCCCTGCGGCGCCCAGGCGGCCCTCCTCCGGCAGCGCCTCGATGACCACCCGCAGACGAATCTCCTTGCCGTTGCGCAGCACGGTCAGCTCGGCCCTGGCGCCCGCCCGGTAGCGGCCCACCATGGGCGGCAGGTCCGAGGAGCGCTGGATGGGCTTGCCGTCCAGGGCCAGGATGATGTCGCCCACCTGGATGCCGGCCTTGGCGGCCGGGCTGTCCGGCAGCACCTGGGCCACTAGCGCGCCGCGCGGCTGCGCCATGCCGAAGGAGTCGGCCAGCTCCTTGGTGACCTCCTGGATGTACACGCCCAGCCAGCCGCGCGTGACCTTGCCGGTCTCCTTGAGCTGGCGCACCACGTCCATGGCCACGTCGATGGGGATGGCGAAGGACAGGCCCATGAAGCCGCCGGTGCGGGAGTAGATCTGCGAGTTGATGCCCACCACCTCGCCATCCAGGTTGAACAGCGGGCCGCCCGAGTTGCCGGGGTTGATGGCCACGTCGGTCTGGATGAAAGGCACGTACTGCTCGGAGGGCAGGCTGCGCCCCTTGGCGCTGACGATGCCGGCCGTGGCCGAGTGCTCGAAGCCGAACGGCGAGCCGATGGCCAGCACCCACTCGCCCACCTTGAGCTTTTCCGAGCTGCCCAGCCTGAGTACCGGCAGGTCGGTGGCGTCGATCTTCAGCAGGGCGATGTCACTGCGCGGGTCGGAGCCGATCACCTCGGCGCGGAACTCGCGCCGGTCGCTGAGGCGCACGGTGATTTCGTCGGCGCCGTCGATGACGTGGTGGTTGGTGATGATGTAGCCGTCGGCGGAGATGATGCAGCCCGAACCCAGCGAATCACTCCCCGGACCTTCCGGCAGGCCCGGGTCGCCCCCCTCCCCGCCCGGATGGCGCTCCAAGAAGCGGCGCAGGAAGTCGCGCAGGGCGTCGCTGTCCGGCAGGTCCGGGATCTGCAGATTGTCGGGGAACTCCAGCGGCTTGTGCTTGCGCGTGGTGCTGATGTTCACCACTCCCGGGCTGTTGCGCTCCACCAGCCGGGTGAAGTCGGGCAGCTCGCCGGCGGCGAGCGACGCGGCGTACAGAACGGCCAGCAGCCAGAACAGCGACAGCAGAGTGGCTCTTGCGTGTGACATGTATCGGATACCTCGCCGGTGGTCGGCAGGAAAAAGCACTGGATTATGACAGCGGGGCGCAGGGCACGCCAACCGGACGGCGCGGTGGGCCGACGAAATCCGCCCCGGCGCGCGTGAGACAGGGCAAAAACGGGCGGCGGTTTGCCCGTGGCGGTTGTCCATCACGGGCCGAACGCGGTGCCCTCAGAGCCGGCGCAGCAGGGTGGGCTGGTAGCGTTCGGCGTGGCGGTGGCTCCAGCGCCCGGCCCAGGCCAGTCCCAGTGCCAGGCCGGCCGTGCCGCCCAGCACCACCGGTCCCTCGCCGGTCGGGGCGAGCAGCCCCTGTACGGCCACGGCGCCGGCCAGCAGGCCCAGCAGCGGCACGGCGTACATGGCCAGGGCGCCGCGCAGGAAGGCCCCCTCGGGGAGGCCCAGCAGCACCCGGTCGCCGGGCGCCACGCCGGCGGTGTTGCGCACGCGCAGGGTGATGGCGCGGTTGGAGAACAGGCGCGACAGGGAGGCGGTGCCGCACTGGGCGCTGCCGGCACAGTGGCCGCAGGCGCTGCCGCGGCGGGTCTCCACCCAGGCCCACTCGCCCGCCACGCGCACCACCTGGCCGGATTCCTCGATCACGACGCCGGCCGCTCACGCACCAGGGCGCGGGCGATGAATTCCAGGGTGGCGGGCGGCACTTCGCCCACCAGGGTGACGATGTAGCCGTCGCGCGGGAAGGACAGCGCGCTCAGGGCGCCGGAGGTGGTCAGGCCGCTGCGGTAGGGCTCGCCGGGCACGGGCCGGGCGATGAAGATGGACACCGAGGCCAGACCGTCCTCTAGCAGGATGTGCTGCACGGGCACCTCGCTGCTGGCGATCTGGCGCATCTCGTTGCGGCGCACGGTGAAGCCGGGCGGCAGTTCGCTCAGCTTCCAGCTCGGGTCGGGCTGGAAGGGGCTGTCCTCGCCCGCCACGGCGGGGGACTCGAGCACCGCAAAGCCGGTCTCGTGGACGGTGGTCTGCAGGCGCTCGGTGGAGATGTGCTCGGGCAGCTTCAGCTCGGTGAACATCATCTGCTCGCGCGGCTGGCCGGCCCGGTCCAGGGTCTGCGCCTTGAGCAGCAGGCCAGTGTCCTCCTCCAGGCACAGGCGATAGCCGTAACGGAAGGCATCGCGGGGATAGATGGCCACGATGCGGCAGCGATGGTCGGCGATGCGTTCGCTGCCGCCGACGCTGAAGTCGTAGTAGTCGAAACCGCGCTCCAGGGGGGCTTCGGCCTTGCCCTCCGGCGTGGCGGCGCGCCCCTCCACCAGCACCAGCTTCTTGATCGGCAGCACCGTGAAGAAATGGGTGTCGTCACGCACGATCTCGCGCCCATCACCATCCAGCTCGGTGAGGCGCTCACGCTCGCCGCGGCTGTCGAAGCTGTGCACGATCTGCAGGGTGCGCACCTCCGGCCCGCTGGTATAGACGAAGGTACCCTCGTAGTTGAGGTACTGCTGGGCGGAGACCATCTTTTCCAGCCACGTCCGGACCTGGTCGATGGCGTCGCCGGCCGCCACCACGCTCAGGGGCCACAACAGGGCCAGCCACAGGGCCTTGCGCATGGACGACGGGGACCTACTCTTCGACGGAGCTGTCGGACTCGAAGCCGATCACACGCACGCGCGACAGGAAACCGGCCTGCCCGGCGCTCTCGGCGTGATTGACCAGGTAGCTCTCCAGGCGCGGATCGTACAGCGGCTGGTCCGCGCGCATCACACGTGCGCCGCCTGCCTCCGCCGGGGCCTGCGCCTTGGCCGGGGCCTGGGCATCGGCCTTGACGGG
>JALVPS010000402.1 GCA_027031685.1 Gammaproteobacteria bacterium
CAGCACGCGCAGCCAGTCGGGCACGCCCAGGCCCGCCAGCAGGTGGCCCAGCCCGTCCACGAACAGCGCCCCGGCCAGCTGGTCGAAGAAGTCCACGAAGGCCCCGCCGATGTTGATGGTGAAGGTGAACATCAGATACATGGCGAGCAGGAAGATGGGGATGCCCAGCCAGCGGTTGAGCACCACCGCGTCGATGCGGTCGGAGCGCTTCTCGGCCTCGGCGCGCTGGCGCGTCACCACCCGTTCGGCCAGGCGGCGGGCGAACTCGTAGCGGGCGTCGGCCACCAGCAGGTCCAGGTCCTCGCCCAGCTCCGCCTCGATGGCCTCGCGCGCCCGCACGGCGCGGTCGATGACGCTGTCGGGCAGGTGCAGGCCGGCCGGCGGGGGGTGGCCCTGCAGCAGCTCCAGGGCCAGCCAGCGGTGCTTGCCGGGGGCCACGCCGGCCTCGCGCAGGGCCGCTTCCAGCCGCTCCATGGCCGCCTCCAGCGGCGGCTCGTAACGCACCCGAGCGCGCGGCAGCTCGGGGTGGCGCGCGCTGCGCCCCAGCAGGGCCTTGAGCTCGGCCGCCTCGCGGTTGTGGGTGGCCACGGTGGCGAACACCGGGCAGCCCAGCGCCGCCTGCAGGGCCGCCACGTCGATGTGGTCGCCCATACGCGTGGCCACGTCCATCATGTTCAGCACCACTACCATGGGCACGCGCATGTCCAGCAGCTGGGCCGTGAGGTACAGGCTGCGCTCCAGCTGCGAGGCGTCGATGATGTTGATGACCAGGTCGGCCTTGTGGGCGAAGATGAAGTCGCGGGCGATCTGTTCGTCGAGGGAGGGTGCGTCGGAGTCCAGCGAGTAGGTGCCGGGCAGGTCAATGAGGCGGAAGCGCAGGCCGTCGAACTCGAACTGGCCCTCCTTGCGCTCCACGGTGACGCCGGGCCAGTTGCCGGTGCGCTGGCGGGCGCCGGTCAGGTCGTTGAAAAGGGTGGTCTTGCCGGAATTGGGGTTGCCGATGATGGCCAGGGTGTAGTCGCTCATTGCGGCAGGGGCCGGACCAGGAGCTGCTCGGCCATGCCCCGGCCGATGGCGATGCGGCTGGCGCCGCGCCCGATCACCACCGCCCCGCCCCGGTTGGACAGCACCACCAGCGTCGCCCCCGGTGGCAGGCCCATGCTCAGCAGGCGCTCGCGCAGGCGCTTGCCCTGCCGCACCTGTTCCAGCACCACGCGCCGGCCGGCGGGCACCTCGGCCAGCGGCTGCACCGGGGCCGCGGCGCAATCGGCCGACGGACAGCCGCAGGGCGGGGCGGGAGTCAACATCTCGGTCGTTGCAGTGCTCATCGGCGGAATCATAACCACGATTGTTAATGAGATTGATTCTTATTTTAATCTAGCCCGGCACCCCTGTCCAGGGAAATCTGTGCGCGCTGTCGGGAATTGCCAGAAATGATACCTGTCCGATTGTGGCAACCCTTGACATACCGCAGCATTGCACCTGCGCAGGCCCCGTCGGCCACCCATTATACGGAGCGGGCGGACAGAAGGATCTGCGCCAGATCAAGGATCCCCATCCCGCTACGAATCGGCCATGAACAGCAAATCCGGCGACCTGCCCCCCCTGTGCGTGGACCTGGACGGCACCCTGATCCGCAGCGACCTGCTGGTGGAATCGCTGCTGGTGCTGCTCAAGGCGCGCCCCTGGCTGCTGCTGGTGCTGCCCTGGTGGCTGCTGCGCGGCGGCAAGGCCCACCTGAAGCGGCAGATCGCCCGGCGCGTGCGGCTGGATCCGGCCACCCTGCCCTACAACGAGGAGCTGCTGGCCTACCTGCGCGAGGCGCGCGCGGCGGGCCGCGAGCTGGTGCTGGCCACCGCCTCGGACGACCTGCTGGCCCGACCGGTGGCCGACTACCTGGGCCTGTTCACGCGGGTGGAGACCAGCGACGGACGGGCCAACCTGTCGGGCGCGGCCAAGGCGCGCCACCTGCGCGAGCAGCTCGGCGCGGCGTTCGACTACGTGGGCGACCACCGCAAGGACATCCCGGTGTGGGAGGCGGCGCGCGAGGCGCTGCTGGTGGACAACGGCGGTGGGCTGGCGCAGCGCCTGGCAGGTAACGAGCGCATCCGCCTGGGACGGGTATTCGGCGCACCGCGCGGCCCGTGGCAGCGGCTGGGGCTCTATCTGCGCGCCCTGCGCCTGCACCAGTGGGCCAAGAACACACTGGTGTTCATCCCCCTGCTCACCTCCTACCACCTGACCGACGCACCGCTGCTGCTGAACGCCGTGCTGGCCTTCCTCGCCTTCGGGCTGGTAGCCTCGGCGGTGTATCTGGTCAACGACCTGCTCGACCTGGCCGCCGACCGCGCCCACCCGCAGAAATCGCGCCGGCCCTTCGCCGCCGGCGACCTGCCCCTGCTGCACGGCCTGCTGCTGGCGCCGCTGCTCATCGCCCTGGGCTTCGGCCTGAGCCTGGCCCTGCTGCCGCGCGGCTTCTCGGTGACGCTGGCCGCGTACCTGGCCACGACCACCGCCTACAGCTTTTATCTCAAGCGCAAGTTCGGGCTGGACGTGCTCACCCTGGCCGGCCTGTACACCGTGCGCATCTTCGCCGGCGCGGCGGCCATCGGCGTGGTGGTGTCCGACTGGCTGCTGGCCTTTTCCATGTTCTTCTTCATGAGCCTGGCCCTGGTCAAGCGCTTCTCGGAGCTGCGCGCGCTGGCGCAGCGGGCCGGCGGAGGACCCGCCGGGCGCGGCTACTTCGTGGACGACCTGCCGCTGGTGGCCAATATCGGCGTGTCCACGGGCATGATCGCCGTCTTGGTACTGGTGCTCTATCTGCACGAGCAGATCGGGCTGGGGGTGTACGCGCAGCCGGCCTGGATGTGGCTGCTGTGCCCCATCATCGCCCACTGGCTGCTGCGCGTGTGGATGCTCGCCTGGCGCGGCCAGATGGACGAGGATCCGGTGGTGTTCGCCGTGCGCGACCGGCAGAGCCAGCTGGCCGCCGGGCTCATCTTGGCCGCCGCCTGGCTGGCCATCTGAACGGAGTCACCCCATGAACTGGCAAGTCATCGCCCTCATTCTCGTCAGCGTCACCCTGTCCACCGTGGCGCAGCTGCTGCTCAAGACCGGCATGTCCAGCTCCGCAGTGCAGGCCGCCCTGGCCGACGGCCCGGCCGGGCTGCTGGCCGCCTTGCTCAACCCCTGGGTGCTGGGCGGGCTGGGCCTGTACGGGCTGGGCGCCCTGCTGTGGCTGCTGGTGCTGGCGCGCGCCGACCTGAGCTATGCCTACCCCTTCGTGGGGCTGGGCTTCGTGCTCACCCTACTGTTCAGCGTGCTGGTGCTGGGCGAGACGGCTTCCCTGTCGCGCGTGCTGGGCACCGCCCTGGTGGTGGCCGGGGTGGTGCTCATCTCGCGCACCGCCTGACGGGGCCGGCAGCGCGCCC
>JALVPS010000403.1 GCA_027031685.1 Gammaproteobacteria bacterium
GCCGTAGCGGGCCAGGGCCTCGCGGTCCACCTGGATGCGGATCTGCGGCTTGCCGATGTTGGCCTCCAGCGAGAGGTCGGCCACGCCGGGCACGGTGGCGATGGCGTTCTTGATCTCGCCGGCCAGGCGGTCCAGCTCGGCCAGGTCCTCGCCATAGATCTTGGCCGCCAGGGTGGCGCGCACGCCGGAGATCAGCTCCTCCACGCGCATCTGGATGGGCTGGGTGAAGGCCACCACGGCGGTGGGCACCGTCTCCTCCAGCTTCTCGCGCATGGCCTCGGCCAGGTCCTCGATGGAACGGGTCCACTGTGACTTGTCGGTGAGCCCGGTGTAGATCTCCATGTAGTTCACGTCGGCCGTCTCGCCCTTCTCGGCCCGGCCGATCATGGCGATGGTGGTGGTCACCTCCGGAAACTCGCCCAGCGCGCGCTCGATCTTCTTGGATATCTCGATGGACTCCGCCAGCGAGGTGGAGGGGATGGAGGTGACGCGCCACATGATGGACCCCTCCTGCAGCTGCGGCATGAACTCCTTGCCCAGCAGGGGGAACAGGGCCAGGCTGCCCGCCAGCAACAGCACCGCCCCGCCCAGCACCGTCCGGCGGTGGTCCAGCGCCCAGCCCAGCAGCGGCAGGTAGCCCTGTTTGATGCGCGCCACCAGCCAGGTGTCGCGCTCGGCGCGCGGCTCGAGGATCAGCGCGGCCAGCACCGGGATCAGCGTCAGGGTGAGCAGCAGCGAGCCGGCCATGGCGAAGCTGATGTTGAAGGCCATGGGCTTGAACAGCTTGCCCTCCAGCCCCTGCAGCGAGAACAGGGGCAGGAACACGACGATGATGATGAGAATGGCGAAGGCGATGGGGTTGGCCACCTCGCGCGCCGCCGCCAGCACCGCCGCCGTGCGGTCCACCGGCCCGCCCTCGGCGCGCCGCTCGGCCATGACGCGGAAGGCGTTCTCGGTCATCACCACCGCGCCGTCCACCATCATGCCGATGCCGATGGCCAGTCCGGCCAGGGACATGAGGTTGGCCGACAGCCCGGCCTGGTCCATGAAGATGAAGGCGATGAGCATGGCCATGGGCAGGGCGGCGATCACCACCAGCGCCGAGCGCAGCTCGCCCAGGAACAGGAACAGCACGATGGCCACCAGGATGGCGCCCTCGATGAGCGCCCGCTCGGCGGTGGCCACGGCCTTCTCCACCAGGTCCGTGCGTTCGTACACCGGCTCGATCTTCACGCCCTCCGGCAGCGCCGAGGCGGCGATTTCGACCTTCTCCTTGACCGCCTCCACCACGTCGGCGGCATTGGTGCCGATGCGCGACAGGGCCATGCCCAGCACCACCTCGCGCCCGTCACGGGTCACGGCGCCGAAGCGCAGGCCGGGGGCCTGGCGGATGTCGGCCACGTCGCGCAGATAGACCGGCGTGCCGTCCACCACCTTGACCACGATCAGCCCCAGCTCGTGGGTGTCGCGCACCAGGCCCAGGCCGCGCACCAGATACTGCTCCGGGCCCATGTCGATGAACTGGCCGCCCACCTGGCGGTTGTTGGCCTGGATGGCCTCGATCACCTCGCGGTAGGAGATGCCGTACTTGACCAGCCTGAGCGGGTCGATGACCGCCTGGAACTGGCGCTCCCGGCCGCCCCAGGAGAGCACATCGTCCACCCCCGGTGCGGTGCGCAGGATGAGCCGCACCTGCCAGTCCTGCAGGGTGCGCAGGTCCATGTCGCTGATGCGCTCGCGCAGCCGCTCGTCGGCGCGCTCCACCGTGTACCAGAACACCTGCCCCAGCCCGGAGCTGTTGGGCCCCATCTCCGGGGTGCCGTAGCCCTCGGGGATGCGGTCGCCCACCTCCTGCAGGCGCTCCATGACCAGCCGGCGGGCGAAGTAGATGTCCATGTCGTCCGCGAAATACACCGACACGTAGGACAGCCCGAACAGGCTCACCGAGCGGATCTCCGTCACCCCCGGCAGGCCGGCCATGCCCGACTCGATGGGGAAGGTGAGGATCTGCTCCACGTCCTCCGCCGCCAGCCCCGGCGACTCGGTGTAGATGTTCACCTGCACCGGCGTCACGTCCGGGAAGGCGTCGATGGGGACCGTGTTCACCGCGCGCCAGCCCAGAAAGGCCACCACGCCGAACAGGATGATGACCAGCACCTTGTAGCGCAGGCTGCTCTCGACGAGTGCATTCAACATGATTCGCTCCCCCGCCTCAGTGGGCGTGTCCCTCGCCCATCTGCGACTTGAGCAGCAGCGACTTGAGCAGGAAGGCGCCGCGCGTCACCACGCGCTCGCCCGCCGCCAGGCCGGCCACGATCTCCACCTGGCCGGCCACCGTGCGGCCCGTCTCCACCGGCCGCGGGTGGATGGCCTCGCCTTCCACCACGAACACCGTCGGGCTGCCCTGCAGCAGCACCACCGCCTGCTCCGGCACGGCGATGCGCGCCTGCACCGGCGAGACCGGCACCAGCGCCTCCACATAGTCGCCCGGATGCAGCCGGTCGCCGGGGTTCTCCACCGCGATGCGCACCGGCAGGGTGCGGGTGGCCTCGTCCACCCGGTGGTGGATCTGGATCACCCGGCCCGGCAGCCAGTGTTCCCCGTCGCGGCTCACCCGGGCCGTGCCGCCCACCGTCACCGTGGCGGCCTGCTCCGGCCGCAGGCGCGCCTCCACCCACAGGGTGGACTCGTCGGTCACCTCGAACAGCGGCCGGCCCGGCTCGATCAGCTCGCCGAGCGTGAAGTCGTCGCGGATCACCGTGCCGGCCCGCGGGCTGAGCAGGTCGAAGCGACCCGTGGCCAGGCGCGCATCGCCCGCCGCCAGCAGCCGCTGCACCTCCGCCTCGCCCATGCCGTAGGCGCGCACCGCCGCCAGGGCCAGCTGGCGGGCCAGCTGCGCCGCCACGTAGCGCTTGTCGGACACCGCCTGGCGGCCCAGCTTGCGCACCCGGCGCCACTCCCGGTCCGCCTCCATCAGGTCCGCCTGGGCGCGTGCCATGTCCACGCTGGACAGGGTCACCAGCCGCGCCCCGGCCGTCACCCGCTCGCCCAGCCGCGCATGGCGGGCCACCACCTGGGCCGGGATGCGCGGCGTGACCACCGCCGAGCGGTAGGTGTTCGCCACCACCTCGGCCGGCGCCTGCACCATGTCGGCCAGCGGTTGCGGGCCCACCGCCTCGTCGACGATGCCCAGCGCCCGCCGCCGCGCGGCGTCCATGGCCAGCGGATTTTCCTCGTCGTGGTCGTGCCCGGCCCCTTCCGCGTGCGCCGCGGCGGGGGCCTCGTGCGCCGTGTCGGCGGCGGGGTGATCGTGGTCGTCGCCGGCCGGCGCCGCCGAGCCCGGCGACAGGGGGAGCGCCAGGCCGAGCGCGGCCAGCATGGCCAGCAGCGCGCGGGGCGCGCCGCCGGGACGGGTGCGGGGG
>JALVPS010000404.1 GCA_027031685.1 Gammaproteobacteria bacterium
TCCACGGACTTGCCGTTGCTCTCCATGTCGCCCTGCTGGAAGTAGTCGGCGAAGTACTGCAGGTACTGGTCGTAGGGCAGGATGGCGTGGCTCTCGGCGCCGTAGAAGTTGCTGTACCAGATGCCCAGCAGGGCGAGGATGACGGGCATGTTCCCGGCCAGTGGCGCACCGCGGAAGTGGCGGTCCATCTCCCAGGCGCCGGTGAGCAGCTCTTCGAAGCGGTCCATGCCGATGGCCAGGACGATGGACAGCCCCACGGCCGACCACAGGGAGTAGCGGCCGCCCACCCAGTCCCAGAAACGGAACATGTGCGCCGGGTCGATGCCGAATTCGCGCACGGCCCGCTCGTTGGTGGACACGGCCACGAAGTGCTTGGCCACGTCCTCCGGCGAGGGGGCGTACTGGCGCAGCCAGTCGCGCGCGGTGTGGGCGTTGGTGAGCGTCTCCTGGGTGGTGAAGGTCTTGGAGACGACGATGAACAGGGTGGTCTCCGGGTTCACCGCCTTGAGCGTCTCGGCGATGTGGGTGCCGTCCACGTTGGACACGAAGTGCATGCGCAGGCGGGGGTGCCAATAGGGGCGCAGGGCAGTGCACACCATCTTCGGCCCCAGGTCGGAGCCGCCGATGCCGATGTTGACCACGTCGGTGATGGGGCGGCCGGTGTAGCCACGCCACTGGCCGTCACGCACGCGCGCGCTGAACTCGCCCATGTGGGCCAGCTCGGCGCGCACGGCGGGCATGACGTCCTCGCCGTCCACCAGGATGGGCTCGTCACCGCGGTTGCGCAGGGCCACATGCAGCACGGCGCGCCCTTCGGTGTGGTTGATCTTCTCGCCGCGGAACATGGCCTCGCGCCAGGCGGCCACCTGCCGCTCGCGGGCCAGGTCCAGCAGGGCGGCCAGGATGTCGTCGTCGATACGGTTCTTGGCGTAGTCGAGCAGGATGTCGCCCACCTGCAGGGAGTAGCGCCGGAAGCGGTCCGGCTCGGCGGCGAACTGGTCGCGCATGTGGCGCATGCGGGTCTTCTCCCAGAGGGTGCGCAAGCGCTGCCAGGCCGGGCTGCGCGTGAGGGGCGGCAGGGCGGCGGGATCGGGCATGGGGGCTTCCTTTGCTGACGCCGGTGGCGGGTGCGCAGATTCTAGCCACTCCGACTGCCCTCGGGTAGCAGGGTGACGGCGGTCACGCACTTTCACGGGTATAATGCGCCGCCTATCGCCCCCGTCCTCTCCACCGGACCGCGCCATGACCACCATCCAGGCCCCCGAGCCCACCGAGTACGACGACAAACTGCTGCGCAGCCGCGTCAAGCTGCTGGGGCAGATCCTGGGCAAGGTGCTGCGCGAGCACGCCGGCGAACACATCTTCGAGGCGGTGGAGACGCTGCGCACGGGCTTCATCGAGCTGCGCAGGCAGAACGACGATGCCCGCCGCCACGAGCTGATGGCCTTCATCGCCGAGCTGCCGCCGGACGAGCTGGAGCTGGTCATCCGCGCCTTCTCGATCTACTTCAACCTGATCAACGTGGCCGAGGAGACCATGCACTACGACTGGCGCCAGCGGGTGCTGAACGAGGGTGGCATCCTCTGGCGCGGCTCCTTCGACCACACGCTGCACGAGTTCAGGGAGGCCGGCATCACCACCGATGACCTGGCCAAGCTCATGTCCCACCTGCGCTACACGCCGGTATTCACCGCCCACCCCACGGAGGCGCGCCGGCGCACCATCATGGAGGGCCTGCGGCGCCTGTTCGAGCTCAGCAACCGGCTCAACCAGCCACGCCTGGGCAAGGAGATGAAACAGGCCATCCTGGACAAGGTCGAGGCGGAGATCCTCATCCTGTGGCGCACCAACGAGGTGCGCGACAAGAAGCCGCAGGTGGTGGACGAGATCCGCAACGGGCTGTACTACTTCCGCGAGAGCCTGTTCCGCGCCGTGCCGCTTACCTACCGCTTCTTCGAGCGCGCCGTGTGCCGCACCTATGGCGAGGAGCCGCCCTGCAATCCGGTGGTGCCGGTGCCCAGCTTCATCCGCTTCGGTTCCTGGATCGGCGGCGACCGCGACGGCAACCCCTTCGTCAAGCCACAGACCACGCTGCAGGCGGCGCGCCTGCAGATGCGCGAGGTGCTCATGGAGTACATCCGCCAGATCGCGCGCCTGCGGCGGGTCATCACCCACTCGTCGCTGTTCTGCCAGCCCTCGCACGCCTTCCTGCAGAGCCTGGCGCACGACGACGCGGCCTGGGCCGATCAGGTGTTCGGCGACAACCCGGAGCGCTTCCGCAACGAACCCTACCGCCGCAAGCTGTACCTGATGTGCTTCCGCCTCAAGGAGACCCTGGCCACGGTGGAGGAACGCCTGCGCCGCCCCCTGGACGAGGTGCCGCTGCGCGCGGGGGCCTATCCCGACAGCGACAGCTTCCGGCGCGACCTGTGCCTGATCCGCGACTCGCTCATCTCCCACGGCGACGAGATCATCACCCGCGGCCGGCTGAAGGACCTGATCCGCCTAGTGGAGACCTTCGGCCTGCACCTCATGCAGCTGGACATCCGCCAGGAGTCCGGCGTGCACACGGAGACGGTGGCGGAGGTGCTGGCGCAACTGGACCCGTCGCTGGACTACCTGTCCCTGGACGAGCGCCAGCGGCAGGCCGTGCTGGCGCGCCACATCGAGGCCGACACGCCCCTGCCGGAGGCAACCGACTTCAGCGGCATGACGACCGAGACGCTGCAGGTGTTCGACGTGATCCGCCGCCTGCGCGGCGAGGCGGGGCCGGAGGTCATCGGTGCCTATGTCATCTCCATGACGCACACCGCCAGCCACGTGCTGGAGGTGCTGCTGCTGGCGCGCTTCGCCGGGCTGGCCGGGCGGGATGCCGACGGGCGCGCCTTCTGCCACCTGGCCATCTCGCCTCTGTTCGAGACCATCGACGACCTGCGGCACATCGACACGGTGCTCTCCGAGCTGCTGGCCAACGACACCTACACGGCCATGCTGGCGGCCACCGGTAACGTGCAGGAGGTGATGCTCGGCTATTCCGACTCCTGCAAGGACGGCGGCATCGTCTCCTCCCACTGGAACCTCTATCTGGCGCAGGAGAAAATCATCGAGATCACCCGCCCGCACGGTGTCACCACGCGCCTTTTCCACGGCCGCGGGGGCACCGTGGGGCGCGGGGGCGGACCCACCCACGAGGCCATCCTGTCGCAGCCGGCGGGCACCGTGCAGGGGCAGATCAAGTTCACCGAGCAGGGCGAGGTGCTCACCTACCGCTATTCCAATCCGGAGACTGCCGCCTACGAGATCACCATGGGCGCCACCGGGCTGCTCAAGGCCAGCCTCAACCTGGTGAACGAGGTGGTGGCGCCGCAGCCCCACTTCCGCGACGCCATGCAGCGCCTGGCGCGGCTGGGGGAGA
>JALVPS010000405.1 GCA_027031685.1 Gammaproteobacteria bacterium
GTGACTACACCCCGGCCGAGCGGGAGCAGCGTATCGAGGCGCTGAAGGAGTCCGACAAGCCGCCGCTGCTGGTGGCCACCGATTGCCTCTCCGAGGGCATCAACCTGCAGGAGCAGTTCGATGCCGTGATCCACTACGACCTCACCTGGAACCCCACCCGTCACGAGCAGCGCGAGGGCCGGGTGGACCGCTTCGGCCAGCAGGCCGAGCGGGTCAAGTGTCTGATGCTCTATGGCGAGGACAACCCGGTGGACGGCGCGGTGCTGCGGGTCATCCAGCGTAAGGCGGAGGCCATCCGCAAGGCCCTGGGGGTGAGCGTGCCGGTGCCCGAAGACGATCAGAAGGTCACCCAGGCCATCGTCCAGAGCGTCTTGTTGCATCGTCATGGTGGCCCGACGCATACGGGCGACCTCTTTGCCGAACTCGATCAGGAGCTGGTCGAGGTCAACTGGGAATCGGCGCGCGAAAAGGCTAAACGCTACCGCACTCTATTCGCCCAGCAGCGTCTCAAGCCGGAACAGGTGATGCCCGAATGGGAAAAGGCCTATGCCGTGCTGGGCACCGAGGCCGATGTGGAACGCTTCGTGGTCACGGCCTGCGAGCGCCTCGAAGCCCCACTGGTGCAAAAGCGCGGTGGCGGCTGGCATGCCCCCTTGCAACACCTGCCGCCCGACCTGAGGGAGAGGCTGGCCGCTGACGAACTGCTCGACCTGCGCCTGATCGACTTCCACTATCCCAGCGCGGCCGGTGCGGTGTTCATCCACCGTACCCACCCCCTGGTGAGCCATCTGGCCGACTACCTGGCGGAACAGGCGCTCGGTGGCGAACAACCGGAGCTGGTGGCCCGGGCCGGTGCCATCTTCACCCCGGAAGTGGCGCGCCGCAGCGTCCTCTGGCTGTTGCGCCTGCGCAGCCGGCTCAGCCTGCGGCGGGGCGAGCAGCGCCGCGACATGCTCGCCGAGGAGGCGCTGGCGGTGCTCACCGAGGCCGATGAGCCGCCGCGCCTGCTCGGCCCGCAAGAAACCCTCAGGCTCATGCAGGCCGAGGTGAGCCGCAACATGCCGCCCGAGCGGCGCACGCGGGAGATCGAAGCGGCCTTGAGTGCACTCGACACCCTGGGCAGCCAGTTCGACGCCCTGGCCCGGCAGCGCGCCGAGCAGGTCCTGGCCGACCATCGCCGCGTGCGCGAGGCGGCCCAGGCGCGCGGGGAATACCGCGTGCAGCCGCAGTTGCCCGCCGATGTCATGGGCGTCTATGTGCTGGTGCCCGACCGGGAGCTGTTCTGATGAAGCGCGCGCCCCGTCTCGACTACGAGAGCCTGCGTCTTGAGGGCGCGCTGCTCTCTCCGACCCTGCTGGACAAGGTTCGTCATCTGGCCTTGCCCCACCAGCAGCCGGGTGATTACGGCATTGAGAAAGGGCTCACCATCAAGGATGAACTGGGCCGCTACTGGCGCATTGCCCAGGCCCGCTGGGAAGCCTTCGAGCAGGGCCGCCAACGCCCGGACATCGATCTGCAGCGCTTCACCCTGGATGAATGGCTGTTGCCCTTGCTGGAGACGGTGCTCGGCTACCAGGTGCGAGCCAATACCCAGCCATTGGTCAAGGGCGAGAGGCGCTTTCCCATTACCCATCTGGCCTGCGATGGTGCAGTGCCACTGGTGCTCACCACCCCGGATCAGGATTTGGACAAGGGAGATGTCCGTTTCGGCGAGGAAGGCCGCCGGCGCTCTCCCCATGGGCTGGCCCAGGAATATCTCAACGCGGAGCAGGACGCCCTCTGGGCGCTGGTGAGCAACGGCCGGGTGCTGCGCCTGCTGCGAGACAACCCGGCCATGACCCGCCCGGCCTACCTGGAAGTCGATTTCCAGCGCATGTTCGACGAAGACAACTTCGCCGACTTCAGCCTGTTCTGGCTGCTGTTGCATCACAGCCGCCTGATGCCACGGGATGGCCGTCCCGAAAGCGCCATTCTGGAACAGTGGCGTGAGCAGGGGCAGGAGGAGGGCGAGCGTGCCTTGGGCGAGCTGCGCGAGGGCGTTACCAATGCCCTGCGCGAACTGGGCAGCGGCTTTCTCGCCCACCCCGACAACAAGGCCCTGCGGGGTGCACTGGAGTCAGGTGAGCTGAGCCCCGAGGGCTATTTCCAGGAACTGCTGCGCCTGGTCTATCGTTTCCTGTTCCTGTTCACCGCCGAGGACCGCGACCTGGTGCTTTCGCCCGAGGCCGACGCGGCCACCCGCGAACTCTACCGCCAGGGCTACAGTCTGGGGCATCTGCGCGAGCGTGCCCGCTACCGCCGCTACCACGACCGCCACGACGACGCCTGGGAGCAGCTTCGCATCACCTTCGAGGGCTTTCGCACGGGTCAGCCGTTGCTGGGCCAGCCGGTGCTCGGCGGGCTGTTCGCCGCCGACCAGTGCCCGCACCTGGACGACGCCCGCTTGGGCAACCGGTATCTCTACAAGGCGCTGTTCCACCTGGGCTGGTTCCAGTCCGGCCATAGCCTGGTGCGCATCAACTACCGCGACATGGACACCGAGGAGCTGGGCAGCGTCTACGAGAGTCTGCTGGAGCTGGTGCCCGTGGTGCAGGTGGAGCACCGCCCCTGGCGCTTCGCCTTTCTGGGTGATCCGGAACCGGGCAGCGAACCGGCGCAGGACAAACAGCGCGGCAGCGCCCGCAAGACCACCGGCAGCTACTACACCCCCGACAGCCTGGTGCAGGAGCTGATCCACTCGGCCCTGGAACCGGTGATCGAGCGCACCCTGGATCAGCACCGCGAGCAGCCGGTCGAGGCCCTGTTGAACCTCAAGATCGTCGATCCGGCCGCCGGCTCCGGCCACTTTCTGCTTGCCGCCGCCCGCCGCCTGGCCGCCGAGGTGGCACGCCTGCGCGCCGGGGCCGATCAGCCTACTGAGGCCGATTACCGCCACGCCCTGCGCGAGGTGGTGGCCCACTGCATCTATGGCGTGGATCTCAATCCCCTGGCGGTGGAGCTGTGCAAGACCGCCCTCTGGCTGGAGACAGTGGAGCCGGGCAAGCCGTTGGGCTTTCTCGATGCCCACATCCGCTGCGGCAATGCCTTGGTAGGGGTGCTCGACCCAAAGATCCTTGCCGAAGGCATCCCCGACGACGCCTACAAGCCCCTTACCGGCGACGACAAGAAGGCCGCCACTCAACTGAAGAAGGCCAACAAGGCGGCCCGCGAGGGCGGGGTCATGGCCCTGGACTTCGGCCAGGCCGTGGCCGAACCGGGCCTCTGCGCCGTCGATCTGGACCACATGCCCGAGGATACCCCGGAACAGGTGGAAGCCAAGCGCCGGGCCTGGGAGATGGCGCGCGAGAGCTACGCCTGCCGCCACCAGCGCGAGGCGGCCGATCTGTTCGTGGCCGCCTTCTTCGCCCCCA
>JALVPS010000406.1 GCA_027031685.1 Gammaproteobacteria bacterium
CGTCAGATGTGTAGAAGACACAGCCTGGCGGCTGTGGGTGGCCTGGCACAACCCGCTACCGCTGTACGTGGACGAGGCCTATTACTGGACCTGGGCCCGGCACCTGGACTGGGGCTACTACTCCAAGCCGCCGGTGATCGCCTGGGCCATCGCCGCCAGCACGGCCCTGTGCGGGGACGGCGAGGCCTGCGTGCGCGCCAGCCCGCTGCTGGCCTACCCCCTCACCACCGCCCTGGTGTTCGCCGGCGCCCGCCGCCTGTTCGACGCGCCCGTGGCGGCCTGGGCGGCGGCGGTGTTCTACACCCTGCCGGCGGTGGCCCTGTCGTCGCTGGTGATCTCCACGGACGTGTTCCTGCTGCTGTGCTGGGCGCTGGCGCTGTACGCCTTCCTGCGTGCCCGCGAGACGGGTGCCTGGCGCCACTGGCTGCTGCTGGGGGCGGCCCTGGGGCTGGGCATGATGAGCAAGTACACCATGGTCATCTTCCCGCTGTCGGCGCTGGTGTACCTGCTCAGCGAGCGCGGCGCGCGGCCGCTGCTGTGGTCGGCACGCGCCTGGACGGCGGTGGCGCTGGGCGCATTGCTGTTCCTGCCCAACCTGTGGTGGAACTGGCGCCACGGCTTCCCCACCCTGCAGCACACGGCGGAGATCTCCAACCTGTCCCACGCCGGGCTGTACTGGTCCGAGCTGGGCGAGTTCCTGGGCGGCCAGTTCCTGGTGTTCGGCCCGGTGGCCTTCGGCGTGCTGCTGTACCTGCTGCTGGCGCGGGCACCCACGCTGTGGCGCGAGCGGCGCTACTGGCTGCTGGCCTGCTTCACCGTGCCCATGCTGGCGGTCATCTCCGCCCAGGCCCTGTTCGGCCGCGCCAACGCCAACTGGGCGGCCACCACCTATGTGGCGGCCAGCGTGCTGGTCACCGCCTGGCTGCTGCGCGCCAGCCACCGGCGCTGGCTGGCGGCCCTGCTGGTGGTGAATCTGGCGCTCGCAGCCATCGTGTACCACTACCCCACGCTGCTGCGCCTGAGCGGCACGGCGCTGACCAGCCACAACGACCCCTTCAAGCGCCTGCGCGGCTGGCGCGAGCTGAACGCGGCGGTGGCCCGGTGGCGCGAGCGCCACCCCGAGGCCCTGCTGCTGGCCGACCAGCGGGACATCCTGTCCGAGCTGGCCTACTACCAGCGCCCGGCGCCGGTGCTGTCCTGGAATCCCGACCACGCCCTGCGCCACCACTTCGACCTGACCACCGATCTCTCCCGCCACCGCGGCCGTGACTTCCTCTACGTGTCGCGCCGGCCGCCCCCGCCCGCCATGGCCGCCCGCTTCGCGCGCGTCGAGCCGCTGGCGGTGGTGGACATCCCGGCCTGGCCGGACCGCCACCTGCGCTTCCACATCACCCTGCTGCACGACTTCCGGGGCTACGCGCCATGAACGACCACCAACGCCAGCTGCTCGTGCTCGCCTCCCTGGCCCTGGTGCTGACGCCGGTGTTCTGGGTAACCGACCTGGACCTGCGCATCGCCCACGCCTTCTTCTCGCCCGACACCCCCGCCACGCCCTGGCCGGCCGGCGGCGCGCCCCTGTGGCATGCCCTATACGCCGCCGTGCCCTGGCTCACCGCTGCCCTGCTGCTGGGCACCGCCGGCGTGCTGGTGGCGGCGCGCCGGCGGCGCGGCCTGCGTCCCTGGCGGCCGGCCGCGGCCGCCCTGCTCTTCACCCTGCTGCTGGGACCCGGCCTGCTGGTCAACACGGTGTTCAAGGACCACTGGGGCCGGCCGCGGCCGCGCCAGGTGGCCGCCCTGGGCGGCGACCAGCCCTACGCGCCGCCGCTGCGGCCCCGCTTCGGCGCGCCCGGCCACTCCTTCCCCAGCGGCCACGCCGCCGTGGGCTTCACGCCGCTCGCCCTGTGGCTGCTGTGGCGCCGGCGGCGACCCGCCGCGGCACGCGCCATGCTCGCCCTGGCGCTCGGCCTGGGCGGGCTCATCGGCGTGGCGCGCATGGCCGCCGGCGGGCACTTCCTGTCCGACGTGCTGTGGGCCGGGCTGCTCACCTGGCTGGCGGCCATCGTCAGCGTGTGGCTGGTGGGGCGCATCTGGCCCGACGAACGGAGCGCCCCGCCATGAGCGACGCGCTGGCCACCGTCCTCGACTACCACCAGCGCAGCAAACACTCGCTGCGCCGCTACGCCGCCGGCCCGCACGGGCTGGACTGGGCCAACCAGCCCGACCCGTTCCGCCGCTTTGATGGCGCGCCACGGGTCCCCCTGCCCCTGCTGGCGGGCGAGCTGCCGCCCGACTGGGCCGACCTGCACCGCCCCGGGGCCATCGAACCCCGACCGCTCACGCAGGCCAGCCTGGCCGCCTTGCTGCAGCTGGCCCTGGGCCTGGCGGCGTGGAAACAGTACGGCACCAGCCGCTGGGCGCTGCGCTGCAACCCCTCCAGCGGCAATCTGCACCCCACCGAGGGCTACGTCGTCATGCCGGCCGGGAGCGGGCTGCACGCCGGCGTCTACCACTACCAGAGCCACGACCACGTCCTGGAGCGACGCTGCCGCTTCACGGACGACCCCGGCCTGCCCGGCGACGGCTTCCTGGTCGGCCTGACCGCCATCTTCTGGCGCGAGGCCTGGAAATACGGCGAGCGCGCCTTCCGCTACTGCCAGCACGACGCCGGCCACGCCCTGGCCGCCATCCGCTACGCGGCGGCCGTCCTGGGCTGGCGGGTATGGCTGCTGGAGGGCTGGAGCGACGACGACATCGCCGCCCTGCTGGGGCTCACGCGGGCGGCCGACTACGCCGACGCCGAGCGCGAGCAGCCGGAGCTGATGCTGTGGGTGCAGACCGGCACGGGCGAGATGGCCGACCACTGGCGCGCCGCTCCGCCAGAGGCCCTGACCCAGGCGGTGGCACGGGGCGAATGGCGGGGCCGGGCCAATCCCCTCTCGCCCCGGCACGGCCAGGACTGGCCCGTCATCGACGTGGTGGCAAAGGCCGCCCACAAGCCGCGCATGCCGCCCCTGCCGGCCGCCGCGCCGCCGCCCTGCCCGCCCCTGGACCTCGACGACGCCCGCCAGCCGGTAGAGGACGGCCTCGACCTCCTTCGGCGCGACCTTCTCCCCCCGGCTCTTGATGATATCGTCCTTGCGGGCGACGAAGTAGAAGTACCCCTCCTCATCCTGGCGGAAGAGGTCGCCGCTGTAGAGGCGGCGGTCGGCGGGATAGTCGCCGGTGCGATAGCGGGCTGCCGTCGCCTGCGGATTGTGCCAGTAGCCCTGCATCACGTGCGGGCCACGGATGACCAGTTCGCCGACCTGCCCCGGCGGCAGCCGATGCCCCGCCTCGTCCTCGATCCAGGCCTCCGTGCCGGGGATGGGGATGCCGACGGAGCCGGGGCGGCGCT
>JALVPS010000407.1 GCA_027031685.1 Gammaproteobacteria bacterium
ATGTCAACACGCCGTGTCACGGTGCTCTTTCAGGACAAGGCCGCGGCCACCCAGGTGAGCCGCATGCTGCACTTTCTGGACTACCAGCCCGCCCTGCTGGACATCGCCCGGACCACCGATCTGCCCACCCCGGAGGGCGCCACGCCACTCATCGTGAGCGTGCGCGACGCGGACGCCTACCAGCGGCTGGTGGGCGAACGGTGGGCCGGCCGGCGCCTGCCGCCCTTCGTCCTCATCACCGCCACCGCCCTGGACGAGGGCCGGCTGGCGCAACTGCGGCCCCGCCCCGCCGCCTGGCTGCCGCTGGACTGCAGCTTCCGCAGCCTGCAGGAGCAGCTGCGCCGCCTGGCCAGGGGCCAGGCCGGCCAGGGGGTGCCCAACCGCCGCCGGCGCCCCTCGCTGCAGACACTGGAGGGCAACAGCCCGCCCATCCAGTTCGTGCGCCGCCTCATCGAGAAGGTGGCGCGCACCAACGCCAGCGTGCTCATCCTGGGCGAGAGCGGCACCGGCAAGGAGCTGGTGGCGCGCAGCATCCACCGCCTGTCGGAGCGCGCCGACAAGCCCTTCGTGCCGGTCAACTGCGGCGCCATCCCCAAGGACCTGCTGGAGAGCGAGCTGTTCGGCCACGAGAAGGGGGCTTTCACCGGCGCCATCTCGGCCCGCGCCGGGCGCTTCGAGCTGGCCCAGGGCGGCACCCTGTTCCTGGACGAGATCGGCGACATGGACGTGAACATGCAGGTCAAGCTGCTGCGCGTGCTGCAGGAGAAGACCTTCGAGCGCGTGGGCAGCAACCGCTCGCAGGTGGCCGACGTGCGCATCATCGCCGCCACCCACCGCAACCTGGAGCAGGCCATCGCCGAGGGGCGCTTCCGAGAGGACCTGTACTACCGCCTCAACGTCTTCCCCATCGAGATGCCGCCGCTGCGCGAGCGCACCGACGACATCCCCGCCCTGGCCCGCTCCATGATCGAGCGCCTGGCCCCCGAGCAGGGCGGCTTCGAGCTGAGCCCGCGCACCCTCGAGGCCCTCAAGGCCTATCCCTGGCCGGGCAACGTGCGCGAGCTGTCCAACCTCATCGAGCGGCTGCGCATCCTCTATCCCGGCCAGGTGGTGGACGTGACCGACCTGCCGGAGCGCTACGCGCGCCACTACCGCGAGGACGCCTGGGCCGAGCCGCCGGCGCCCGCCGCGCAGGCCGCCCCGGCCACGGACGACGACGGCGACGAGGCCAACCCGCCCACGGTGCAGATCAACATGGGCCAGATCGGTTTCGACCTGAAGCGCCACCTGCACGAGACCGAGGTCAAGTACATCCGCCAAGCGCTCATGGTCTCCGACGGCGTGGTGGCGCGCGCCGCCAAGCTGCTCGGCCTGCGCCGCACCACGCTGGTGGAGAAGATGCGCAAGTACAACCTGGAGCGGAAGGAGCTGCTGTCATGATTCTGACGCCCCGCCCGGGCCGGCTCGGCAAGCCCTTGAAATCACGGGCGGTTCACCGGTTGGAACGGTAGTTGCATCAGCAACGGCGGGGACAGGGACATGACACCCGCCACCACCGCGCCTGCCACCGGCGGACCGCGACTCAGGGACACAAGGAAGACAATGCGAATGGAAGCACACGATCACGACACCCGGACCATCCTGGTCGCCGGCCAGGACCGGCTCTACGTGAAGGCACTGGCCCAGACGCTGGAGGCCTACCACCACGCGGTGCGCACCGCCCACGACGGCCCGGCGGCGCGCGCCCTGCTCGACCGCGGCGGCATCGACCTGCTGCTGGTGGAGGAGAACATGGCTCCGGAGAGCGGCCGCGAGATCCTGCAGTACGCCCACGGCCTGGACCCGGACCTGCCGGTGGTGCTGATCACCGACTTCGGCACCATCGAGCGCGCCGTGCAGGCCATGCGCGACGGCGCCGCCGACTACCTGGTCAAGCCCATCGACACCGCCTTTCTGCTGAACCTGGTCAAGCGCCTGACGCGCAGCGTGGCCCGCCCGGACGCCGACATCGTGGCCGAGGACCCGCGCTCGCGAGAGCTGCTGCGCCTGGCGCGCAAGGTGGCCGCCAAGGACGTGTCGGTGCTCATCAGCGGTGAGAGCGGCACCGGCAAGGAGGTGCTGGCGCGCTTCATCCACGACCACTCGGCGCGCCGCGGGCACCCCTTCGTGGCCATCAACTGCGCCGCCATCCCCGAGAACATGCTAGAGGCGGTGCTGTTCGGCCACGAGAAGGGGGCCTTCACCGGCGCCCACCAGGCCAATCCCGGCAAGTTCGAGCAGGCCCAGGGCGGCACCCTGCTGCTGGACGAGATCTCGGAGATGGCCCTGGCGCTGCAGGCCAAGCTGCTGCGCGTGCTGCAGGAGCGGGAGGTGGAGCGCCTCGGCGGCCACCGTCTCATCCCGCTGGACGTGCGCGTGCTGGCCACCACCAACCGCAACCTGCGCGAGGAGGTGAAGGCGGGCCGCTTCCGCGAGGACCTCTACTACCGCCTCAACGTCTTCCCCCTGGAGGTGGCCCCGCTGCGCGAGCGGCGCGGCGACATCCTGCCGCTGGCGCGCCACCTCATCCAGCGCCACAGCCCGGTGGGCCAGCCCCTGCCGGAGCTGTCGGCGGAGGCCGCCGAGCGGCTGCAGGCCTACCCCTGGCCGGGCAACGTGCGCGAGCTGGGCAACGTCATCCAGCGCGCACTGGTGCTGTGCAACGGCGGCGAGATCCGCCCGGACGACCTGCACTTCGAGTCGGACGTGGCCGAGCCCGTCGCCCGGCGCGGCGTCACGCTGGACAACGGCAAGCTGAGCAGCGACCTGCGCAGCCACGAGTACGAGCTGATCGTGAAGGCCCTGCAGGCCGGCAACGGCAACCGCAAGAAGGCCGCCGAGACGCTCGGCATCAGTCCGCGCACGCTGCGCTACAAGCTGGCCAAGATGCGCAAGCAGGGCCTGGACATCCCGGTCAACTGAGCGGCCACCCCGCGATCAGGACGATCACCGCGAATCAGGGAGCGAATCCGATGGAACCGATCAATCAGAACCAGTTGCTGCAACAGCTGCGCCAGCTGGCCGCCCAGGCCGGCCTGGCCGAGGGCGGCGCGGGCGAGGCCGCCACGCCGGCCACCGCCGAGTTCGGCCAGCTGCTGCGGCAGTCGCTGCAGGGCGTGAGCCGCCGCCAGCAGTTCGCCGCCCGCCTGCAGGAGGCCTTCGAGCTGGAGGACCCCAACGTGGACCTGGCCGAGGTGATGGTGGAATCGCAGAAGGCGCGCGTGGCCTTCGAGGCCCTGGTGCAGGTGCGCAACCGCCTGGTGAGCGCCTACCAGGAAATCATGAACATGCCGATCTGACGTGCCCGGCACGCGGATCGTCCCCAGCCCGAATCGTAAGTAGGCGACCATGAAC
>JALVPS010000408.1 GCA_027031685.1 Gammaproteobacteria bacterium
CCCCCGCACGATCACCTGGGCGCCCACATCGGTGTTGGGTTTCAGCAGCACCGGGTTCATGTCCACTTGCGGGGGCAGGCCGCAAGCCTGGGCCTGCAGCGCCTGGGCGCGCCCGATCTCGCCGCCGTCGGCGGTCACGGCGCTGTTGAGCGCCATGTTCTGCGGCTTGAAGGGAACCACCCGTACCCCCTGGCGGGCCAGCCAGCGGCACAGCCCGGTCACCAGCAGGCTCTTGCCGGCGTCCGAGGTGGTGCCCTGGACCATCAGGGTGCGCGCCCTCATGCCGCTGCTCCCGCGAGTTCCAGCAGGGCCAGTTCCAGGCGTCGCCAGCCGTCGGCGTCGCCGGGCAGGCCGAAGCGCAGCGAGGACGGGTCGTCGAAACGCCGCACCAGGATGCCGCGGCGCGCCAGCGTCGCCGCGATGGCCGGGGCCTCGGTGCAGCGCAGCCACTGGAACAGGGCACAGCCCCCGTGCGGTGCCAGGCCGTGGGCTGTCAGCAGGTGTTGCAAGCGCCTTCCCTCTTGCTGCAAGCGCGCGCGGGCGGTCGCCTGCCAGGCGCGATCGGCCAGCGCCAGGGCGGCGACCCGGCGCGAGGGACCGGACAGATTCCAGGGGCCCAGGGTCTCGCGCAGCCGGGCCAGGAGGCACGGGTCGCCGCAGGCGAAGCCGACCCGTGCGCCCGCCAGGCCGAAGAACTTGCCCAGGGAGCGCAGCACCAGCAGACCGGGCCGTGCGGCCTGCGGGCATAGGCTCGCCTCCGGGGTGGGGTCCATGTAGGCCTCGTCCACCACCAGCCAGCCGCCGCGCGCGGCCAGCCGCTGGTGCCAGTCCAGCAGCCGGGACGGCGTGAAACGCGCCCCGGTGGGGTTGTTGGGATTGACCAGCACCAGCACGTCGAGCGCGTCCAAATAATCTTCGATCGACGCTTCCGGCAACGGTCGCACCGCATGCCCGGCGGCGGCCCAGGCCGCGGCGTGCTCGGCGTAGCTCGGGCGTAGCACCCCGACCCGGCCCGGCGGCCGCAGCCGTGGTAGGGCCTGGATGGCCGCCTGGCTGCCGGCCAGGGGTAGCAGGGCAGGGCAGCCGTAGTAGTCGGACGCCGCCGCTTCCAGACCGTCGTTCTCTTCCGGCAGGCGCGCCCAGCAGTCCGCCGGCAGGGGCGGCACCGGCCAGCCGTGGGGATTGATGCCGGTGGACAGGTCCAGCCAGTCCGCCAGGGGGATGCCGTGGCGGCGGGCGGCCCGCCGCAGCCTGCCGCCGTGCTCAAGCATGGCGGATCACCCATGCCGGCAGCAGCAGCGCCAGCCACAGCCAGGTGGCATGGCGCACCAGGCCGATGGCGCGACCGATGTCTTCGGCCCGCGGCGGGCGGCCGTCACCCAGGGCGGGGCGGGGTTCGGGACGGCCGTGGTAGGAGGCGGAACCGCCCAGGGCAAGGCCCAGGGCCCCGGCACCGGCGGCCATCACCGGGCCGGCGTTGGGACTCTTCCAGCGCGGCGCCTGGGCGCGCCAGCAGGCGAGGGCGCGGCGGGTGGCGCCCAGCAGGGCGTAGCTGGCGGCGGCGAGGCGCGCTGGCAAGTAATTGAGGAGATCGTCGAGACGCGCCGCGGCCCAGCCGAAGCGGGCATGGCGCGCGGTGCGGTAGCCCCACATCGCGTCCAGGGTGTTGGCCAGACGATGCAATACCACCCCGGGGGCGCCGGCCACAAGGAACCAGAACAGGCTGCCGAAGACCGCGTCGGCACCGTTCTCCAGCACCGATTCGACGGTAGCGCGGGCCACGCCCTCGCGGTCCAGCCCGGCGGTGTCACGGCTCACCAGCCAGGCGACCCGGGTGCGCGCGCCATCCAGGTCGCCGGCGGCCAGCGCCTGCTGCACCCAGCGCGCATGTTCCGCCAGGCTGCGCCCACCCAGGGCCAGGTAGAGGCAGAGCGCCTCGAAGGCGAGCGCCGGCCGGGGCGGAAGCCAGTGGACGAGCGCGGCGGCGAGCAGCACCGGCGGTGCCAGCAGCAGCGCCAGCAGCAGGGCGCCGCGCGAGCGCCGGTCGGCATGGAAGCGGCGCTCCAGTGTCTCGGCGAGACGGCCGAAGCCGACCAGGGGGTGCCAGCGGCGCGGCTCGCCCAGCAGGGCATCCGCGGCCACCCCGGCGTACAAGGCCCAGAGGGAGGTCACGCGCTCGCCTCCAGCGGTCTCTCGGGTGCCGTCGAGTGGCTGGACAGGGCCTGCCAGTCCCGTTCGAAGGCCGGGTCGGCTTTGGCCTTCAGGCCGAACACCGGCTCGCCCGAGGCATCGCAGCAGTACACCTCGCCGCATGCGCCGTGGCGCAGGAACCAGCCGCCGGCCAGGTCCTGGAGCGGGAGTTCGAGTTGCAGGGCGGGGCTCTCGATGCGCAACGCCTGTTCCTTCAGCGACCAGTCGCCGGCATCGGCCGCCAGCTCGCAGCGCGCGCCGCCGGACCCGGGCAGCACCAGGCGCAGGCCGTTCCAACCGCGTGCCGCGGCGATCAGCCCGGGGATGCGGTCGGCGGCCAGGGGTGCGGCGCGGTAGTCGCCGGCCGGCGAGTCGGCATCGGCGGCGGCGATGGCGGCCAGGATCTCGCCCAGGGGGGCGTCGAAGTGCGCCGCGGCTTGTCGCGGGGTGCGGGCGCCGTCCCCGCCCAGCCAGTCGCGCACGCACGCATGCCATTCCAGCAGGCCCATGCGCAGCGAATGTCCCGCCTGTTCGCCGGGCAGGAGGTCGCCGCTGCGGGGGTGGTACTTGTTGGCATAGCCGCGCGGGGTGACCATCAGGCCGTGGCGCATGAAGGTCTGGCCGTTGCCGATCAGCACCGTGGTGAGCATGCCGATCTTTCGTTCCGCCATCTCCGCCAGGGTGACCATCTGGATCGCCTGCTTGCGGCGGTAGGCCGACTTGACGATCGCCACCGGGGTGTCGGGGGCGCGATGGCGCAGCAGGATGCGCTGCGCCTCGACGATCTGGCGGGTGCGGCGACCGCTCTTGGGGTTGTAGAGGGCGATCACGAAGTCGCCGCGCGCGGCAGCCTCCAGGCGGCGCGCGATGCTGGGCCAGGGGGTGAGCAGGTCGGACAGGGAGATGGCGCAGAAGTCGTGGGTGAGCGGCGCGCCCACCAGCGAGGCGGCGGCGTTCAGCGCGGTGGTGCCGGGCACCACCTCTACCGCGATTTCGTGCTGCGGGGTCCAGCCAGCGTTGAGCAGGGTCTCGTAGGTGGGCCCGGCCATGCCATAGACGCCGATGTCGCCGGAGGAGACCAGGGCCACGGTCTTGCCCTGTCGCGCCTGTTCCCAGGCCTCGATGCAGCGGTCGATCTCCTCGGTCATGCCTTTGCGCACCACCTCCTTGCCGTCGAGCAGGTCGCGCACCAGGTTGATG
>JALVPS010000409.1 GCA_027031685.1 Gammaproteobacteria bacterium
TGGCACAGACGCTGGAGGAGAAGATCTACAAGGAGATCATCATGACGCGGGTGACGGTGCCGGTGGGCGAGGACATCGGCTTTCTGCCCGGCACCGAGGAGGAGAAGATGACCCCCTGGATGGGGGCCCTCATGGACAACCTGGAGGTGCTCACCAGCACCGAGGGCGGAGGCGACTGGGGGCGGCAGGCCACCCACGACCTGATCCAGAACCGTATCAAGATCCGTTCGCTCAACTTCATGCGCGGGCGCACCTTCCTCAACCGCTACATCATCCTGGACGAGGCGCAGAACCTCACGCCCAAGCAGATGAAGACCCTCATCACCCGCGCCGGGCCCGGCACCAAGGTAGTCTGCCTAGGCAACATCGCTCAGATCGACACCCCCTACCTGACCGAGACCACCTCCGGCCTCACCTACGTGGTGGACCACTTCAAGCAATGGGCCCACAGCGGCCACATCACCCTCATGCGCGGCGAGCGCTCGCGGCTGGCGGATTTCGCCTCGCGGGAGCTGTAGGCCCTCTCAGGCGGCCGGCTCGCGCGGCGCGGGACGGCACGCCGGCGGGACATCGCCAGGGGTGGCGGGCGCCGGTGCCGCGCCATGCAGTTCGTCCACCTTCGGCCAGGCGTTGATGACCGCCTGCACCAGCGTGGCCAGGGGAATGGCGAAGAACACGCCCCAGATCCCCCACAGCCCGCCGAAGAACAGCACCGAGGCGATGATGGCGATGGGGTGCAGGTTGACCACCTCGGAGAACAGCAGCGGCACCAGCACGTTGCCGTCCAGGAACTGGATGATGGCGTAGGCCACGATCACCCAGGCGAACTCGGTGCTCAACCCCCACTGGAAGTAGGCGATGATGGCCACTGGCACGGTGGCCGCCGCCGCCCCCACGTAGGGGATGATCACCGACAGCCCCACCACCAGCGCCAGCAGCATGGCGTAGTTGAGCCCCAGCAGGGCGAAGGTGAGGTAGGTCACGCCCCAGACGATGATGATCTCCAGCAGCTTGCCGCGCGCGTAGCTGGCGATCTTGGCGTTCATCTCCCGCCACACCTGCAGCGCCAGGGAGCGGTCCTCGGGTAGGAAGTTGCTGACCCAGGCGAACAGCAGCGCCTTGTCCTTGAGCAGGAAGAAGATCAGCACCGGCACCAGCACCAGGTACACCAGGGCGGTGAACAGATTGACCACCGAGGCCAGCGAGGTGGACAGGATGCGCTGGCCCAGGGCGGCCATCTCGCCGCGGATCTGGCCGATGATGGACACCACGTCCTGCTCGGTGACGATGTCGGGATAGCGCTCCGGCAGCTGCATGAGCAGCTGCTGGCCACGGGTGGCCATGTTGGGCACCTCGGAGAAGAACTGCGCCGCCTGGCGGAACAGCAGCGGCATGAGCCACACCATGACCGCCAGTACCGTCCCCACGAACACCAGGAACACCAGCGTGGTGGCCGGGGTGCGGCGCAGCCCCAGCCCCTCCAGCCACACCACGGCGCCGTCCAGCAGGTAGGCGATGACGATGGCCGCCAGCAACGGTGCCAGCACCTGGCCGGCCAGCAGAACGACGGCGAAGCCCAGGATGAGCAGCAGCGCCAGCAGCACCACTTGGGGATTGGAGAAGTGCCGCCGGTACCAGGCGGAGATGAACTCGATCATGAGCCGTCGGCGGTCAGCGCGTCGTAGTGACGCCGGAACAGGGCCTCGAGTTCATCAATCACCTCGGCGGCGGGGCGGCCCTGCATGACGTGCTGGGCCATGAGGGCCGAGGTCTCGTTGAGCATGGCGCCACGGTCAAGCATGGGATAGGTTTCCGCTAGGCGGCGGATGGCGCGCACCACGCTCTCCCCGGCCGGGCGTGGGATATCGCGCGGCGGCGGCACGGCCACGGCCTCTGCCGGCGCGGCCTCCGCCTCGCCACCCGCGCGCTGGCGCAGGAACTCGGCGAAGTCCAGCAGGCTGCGCCGGCCGGCCTCGTCCAGGGCGCGATAGACGGCCAGCAGGCGCTCTGCCTGTGGATCGGAAGCGGAGTTGTTGCGGGTGATCATCATGGCGGGCCGGTGGGTCGCTGCGGGCCGGCAGTGGCGGCCCGGTCAGGCGGAGGATGCACAATATTCGCGTGCGAATTCAAGCAGTTCCTCCGTGGCGCGCTGGCGGAACTTCTGCCGCTGGCGCACGAAGGAGAAGGGCCGTTCGAGCGGCGGGGTGAGGGAGGCGCAGGCCAGCGTGCCCAGCTTGAGTTCCTTGCCGATGGTGGCGCGTGACAGGATGGAGATGCCCACCCCGGCCTCCACCGCGCCCTTGATGGCCTCCGGGCTGCCCAGTTCCAGGCACACCTGCAGGCAGGCCGGCTGCTCGCCCTGGTCGGCAATGTACTCGGCGATCACCTCGCGCGTGCCGGAGCCCTCCTCGCGGCAGATGAACGGGTGGCGCAGTACCTCGGCCACCGGCACCGCCTCCTGCCCGGCCAGCGCATGGTCAGGCGGCGTGACCACCACCAGCTCGTCCATCAGGCAGGTCTCCACCAGCAGGTGCTTGTTGTTGACATGCCCCTCCACCACTGCCAGGTCGATATCGTTGTTCTCCACCATGGCCACGACCCCCTCGGTATTGGAGATGCGCAGGACGATGTTGATCTCGGGATAGCGCACCTTGAAGCGCCCCAGCAGGGGCGGCAGCAGATACTCGGCCACCGTGGTGCTGGCGCCGATGGTCATGGTGCCGCGGATCTCGCCGGTCATCTCCCGCACGCTGTTCTCCATCTCGTCGTAGAGGCGGAAGATCTGCTCGGCGTAATGAAAGACGCGCGCCCCGGCCTCGGTGAGGGAGACACGATTGTGGGTGCGGTCGAACAGGCGGGTATTGAAGCGCTCCTCCAGCTGGCGCACCTGGAAGGTGACGGCGGGCTGAGTCATGTGCAGGGCTTCGGCGGCCTTGGTGAAGCTGAGCATCTTGGCCACCGTATAGAAGACCTGCAGGCGTCTGTCAGCCATGCCCGTCGTGCAATCCATTCATAAGGGAATCTTATGGATACTATCATATTTGTTATGGACGACCCTATATCCCGAAAAGAATAGTGCGGTTTTTCCGCCGCCCCGCGACGGCCCCCACGTGATGTCTGCCCAACCTTCCTACAGGGGAATCGCCGGGCCATCACCTCCCCCGCCGCGCCCCTTCCCTAGAATCTGGCCGCAGAACGCCACGGAAAACATAAGGATAACTACCCGATGCTCCCCATGGACATCCCCGCCATCCTGCTGCTGATGGCGCAGGTCTTCTTCGTGGTGGCCACGGTGATCTTCGCCGTATCGGCCGTCGACGACCTGTTGATCGACATCTATTTCTATCTGCACCTGGCCTGGCGCAGGCTGCGCTTCTGGCGCCACCG
>JALVPS010000410.1 GCA_027031685.1 Gammaproteobacteria bacterium
TCTTTCCCGACCTGTCCGAACCCGGCGCGGAAGGCACCGATGCCCCGCCGCGCCCCGTTTCCACAGAGACCCAACCCGTGAGCAAGCCCGAATCCGATCCCCCCACCCGGGTGGTGCACGGCGGCCCCGCAGAGACGGTGCAGCTGGCCGCCCCGGCCGAGCTGGCCGGCGCCGGCCCGGACACGCCCCGGCCTGCCGGGACGGCCGGCGACGACGCACCGGCCGACACCGTCATCGCCCCGCCCCCCCCGCCGGCGCCCTCGCCCTGGCTGACCCGCCTGGCGGTGCTGTTCGCCCTGGGTCTGATCGTCTGGGCGCTGTTCTTCGCCGGCCACGAGCCGGCCACGCCACCGGTGCCGGCCGTGCCCAAGGCCGCGCCACCGGCACCGGACAAGGCGACAGCGGCCGCCGGCAGCGAAGGCGCGCAGAGCACGGCAGCAAGCGGGGAGGGCGCCACCGGCGCCGACACCGCTTCCGCCACCGATCAGGCCGCAACCGCCGAGCAGGCCGGCGCGGCAGAACCCACCCAGGCCGACAGCGCCAGCACGCCCCCCGCAGCCGGGACGCCGGCGGCGGCCGGCGCCGCGGCGCGGGCGCTCATCGCCCGCCTGGAAGGCAAGGACCAGGGCAAGGGCCAGGGCAACGACCGCCCCCCTGGGCCGGCCGCCCTCTATGCCCAGGCCGAGCAATGGCGCGCCGCGGGTCGGGGCATCGACGCCTGGCTGCTGCACTTCTACCTGGCGCGCCACGGCCACGGCCCCTCGGCCCTCATGCTGGGCCGGCTGGCCGACCCCGCCCTGCAGGACGACTACCCCTCCCCCCTCGGCCATCCCGACCCGGTGCAAGCGTGGAAGTGGTACCGTGCGGCGGCCAAGGCGGGCCTGACCGAGGCTGGCGAACGGCTGGCCGCCCTGCGCCGGCGCCTGGAGGCCGCCGCCGGACGGGGCGATGCCGAGGCCCGGAGGCTGCTGCTGCTATGGCGATGAGGTTCCCCCTGCTCCTGCTGGCGCTGCTGTGCGCCGTCCTGGCCCCTCCCCCGGCACCGGCCGCCGAGCACCCCCTGCTGCTGCCCGGCAAGCACAGTCTCTACCAGCGCGTGCTGACCCGCCCCGGCGCCCGGCTGCACAAGTCCCCCGGGGATGGCGAGGGCCGGCCGGTCACTCCCTTCAGCACCTTCTACGTGTACGCCCGCCAGGACGGCTGGCTGCAGGTGGGCCCCGACAGCCACGGCACACGCAGCGGCTGGCTGGCGGCCGGTGATGCCATCGAGTGGGACCAGGGCCTGACCCTGTCCTTCGACGACCCCACCGGCCACGACCGCGTGCTGCTGTTCCGCGACCGCGCCAGCCTGCAGGCGGTGATCGACGACAAGAGCGGCGAGCGCTACCGACAACTGTACGCCGCCGCGGTGGCCGGCAGGCTGGGCCCGGATTCGCCGGTGGTGGCCATCCAGCCGGCCCGCTATGTAGACATCCTCAAGGAGTTCTACCTGGTGCCCATCCACCACGCCGAGGACACCTGGCTGGGCAGCGAGCAGGCGCGCATGCTGGAGATCTCCAGCGTGCCACTGCCGCCCCCCGCCACCCGGGAGGCGGCCGCCGGCGCCGACCGGCCGGCGGACACCGCCGCGGCGGGGCTGCGCAATGGCATCGTATTCGTCATCGACAGCACCCTGTCCATGCAGCCGTACATCGAGCGCACCCGCGAGGCCGTGCGCAAGCTGTTCCATCGGCTGCGCAACGACCGCAACCTGGGCCAGGTGCGCTTCGGGCTGGTGGCCTTCCGCGACAACACCGAGGCAGTGCCGGCGCTGGGCTTCACGGCGCGCAAGTTCGTGGACCTCGCCGAAGGCACCGACCCGCAGCGCTTCCTGTCGGCAGTGGACGGCCTGGAGGCGGCGCGCGTGTCCAGCCGTGATTTCATCGAGGATCCCTACGCCGGCCTGCGCCTGGCCATCGAGGACATGGACTGGTCGTCGGTGACCGGCCGCTACATCATCCTCATCACCGATGCCGGCGCGCGCGAGGGCAGCGACCCGCTGTCCACCTCGCACCTGTCCACGCGCACGCTGCGCAAGCTGGCCCACGACAAGGGCATCGCCATCGCCATCCTGCACCTGCGCACGCCACGCGGGCGGGCCAACCACGCCGCCGCCGAGCGGCAGTACCGCGCGCTATCCCTCGTGCCAGGCGTGGGCGAGCTGTACTACGGCGTGCCGGCCGGCGACGTGCGGGCCTTCGGCCGCGTGCTGGACGCCCTGGCCAGCCAGATCAGCGAGCAGGTCAGGCTGGCCGGCGCCGGGCGCGCCACGCGGCCGGCCGGCAGCAAGGAGAAGACGGCCCGGCAGGAGGATGCCCAGCTGGCCGCGCTGCAGGCGCGCATCGAGCGGCTCGGCTACGCCCTGCGCATGCAGTATCTGCAGCGCGGCAAGGACGGTCGGGTGCCGGCCGTGTTCCGCGCCTGGGTGGTGGACCGCGACTTCCGCGATCCGGCCCGCCGCACCATGACGGTGCGCGTACTGCTCACCCGCGACCAGCTCAGCGACCTGTACGAGAGCATGTCCCGGGTGCTACAGACTTTCGAGGACGGCCTGCTCTCGCCGCAGGACTTCCTGGACCGCATCAAGGGCCTGGCGGCCATGGTGAGCCGCGACCCGGCCCGTCTCAAGGAGCTGGGCGACTCGGCCGATCTGGCCGGGCTGGGGCTGGTGCAGGAGTACATCGAGGGGCTGCCCTACCAGAGCCAGGTCATGCATCTGTCGCTGGAGGACTGGAGTAGCTGGCCGGCCGAGCGGCAGATCGCCTTCGTGCACGATCTGGAGGACAAGCTGGCCTACTACCAGGCCGTGCACGACCACGCCGACCTGTGGGTCACGCCCGGCGGCGGCCCGGTCGGCGGCAACTCCGTGTTTCCCATCGAGCTCGACATGCTGCCTTGAACGCCACCGCCCCCCACACCGATCCCAACGGCCAGCGCGTCCTCATCTACCACCTGCGCGACGTGGTGAAGCGCTACGGCGCGGCCGGCAACGACTTCCGCCTGCGCGTACCCAGCCTGCAGATCGCCCTGGGCGAGAAGATCGCCCTCATCGGCGAGAGTGGCTGCGGCAAGAGCACCCTGCTGGACATGCTGGCCTTCCTGTCCAGCCCCAGCGAGGCGGCCGCCTTCCGCTTCCGCCCGGAGGCCGGGGCACCGCCGCTGGATATCGCCAAGCACTGGCGGCACCACGCGCAGAACACCCTGGGCGAGCTGCGCAAGCAACAGATCGGCTACGTCATGCAGACCGGCGGCCTGCTGCCCTACCTGAACGTGCGCCAGAACCTCACCCTGTCGCGCCGCCTGCTCGGCATGTACGACGACAGCACGGTGG
>JALVPS010000411.1 GCA_027031685.1 Gammaproteobacteria bacterium
GGCATCAAGGCCCGCCGGATCCAGCGCTCCTCGGCGGCCAGGCGGCGGTCGAACTCGGCCTGCTGGCGGGCCTCGGCCCGCTCGCGCTCTTCCTTGCGGCGCAGGTAGTTGGCGTAGTCGCCGGGCCAGGAGGTGAGGCGGCCGCGGTCCAGTTCGACGATGCGCGTGGCCAGCCGCTGCAGGAAGCGCCGGTCGTGGGTGATGAACAGCACCGCGCCGGGGAAGTCGAGCAGGGTCTCCTCCAGCCAGGCGATGGCACCGATGTCCAGGTGGTTGGTGGGCTCGTCCAGCAGCAGCAGGTCGGGCGCCTGCACCAGGGCCCGCCCCAGGGCCACGCGCCGCTGCCAGCCACCGGACAGTTCGCCCACGCGGCGCGTACCATCCAGCGACAGGCGCGACAGCACCTGTGCTACACGCTGCTCCAGCCGCCAGCCGTCGCCCGCCTCCAGGGCGTGCTGCAGGCGCTCCAGCTCCGCCAGGGCGGCGGCGCTGCCCTCCTCCGCCACGCGCCGGGCGGCGGCGTGGTAGGCGCCGATGAGGGCGCCCAGCTCGCCCAGCCCGCCGGCCACCGCCTGGGCCACGGTGGCCTGCCCGTCCAGCCGCGGCTCCTGGGGCACGTAGCCCAGGCGCAGGGTGTCGGGCCGCCACACCTCGCCGGCGTCGGGGGCCTGCTCGCCGACGATAATGCGCAGCAGGGTGGACTTGCCCGCCCCGTTGCGGCCGATCAGGCACACCCGCTCGCCGGGCGCGATGTCCAGCTCGGCGCCGTCCAGCAGCACCTGGGTGCCGATGGCCAGGCTCAGGCCGCGCAGGCGCAGCAGCGGCGCCATCACTCGGCCTCCCCGGCCAGGGTCACGGTCACCGCCCGCACGCGGCCGTCGCGCCACACGCCCAGGGTGACGCGGTCGCCGATCTTGTGCCGCGCCAGGGCCTCGCGCAGCTCGTCGACGTTGCGCACCTTGCGGCCGTCCACGGTGAGGATGACGTCGTTCACCTCCACGCTGCCGTCCGAGTACAGGCGCGCCCCCTTCAGCCCGGCCGCCTCCGCCGGGCTGCCGGGCCGCACGCCCAGCACCACCACGCCCTCCAGGTGCAGCTGGCGCAGGATCTGCCGGTTGAGCCTCTCGTCCATGTAGATGCCCAGGCCGGGCTGGCGCAGGCTGCCATAGGCGATGAGGTCCGGCACCACGCGGTTGACGGTGTCCACGGGGATGGCGAAGCCGATGCCGGCGTAGGCGCCGGAGGGGCTGTAGATGGCGGTGTTGATGCCGATCAGCCGGCCCGCGCTGTCCAGCAGTGGCCCGCCCGAGTTGCCGGGGTTGATCGCGGCGTCAGTCTGGATGAGCCCGCGGATGACGTGGCCGCCCTCGTTGGGGATGGCGCGGTCGAGGGCGGAGACGACGCCGGTGGTGAGGGTGTGGTCCAGGCCGAAGGGGTTGCCGATGGCGAAGGCCTTCTGCCCCACCTGCAGGTCGTGGCTGGTGCCCAGCGGGATGGGCGGCGGCGGGGCGAAGGCCACCGCGATGCGCAGCACGGCCAGGTCGTGGGCCGGGCTGGCGCCCACCAGCACGGCATCGTAGCTGCGCCCATCGCTGAGGCGCACGCGCGCCCCACGGGCGTTCTTCACCACGTGGTAGTTGGTGACGATGTGGCCCGCCTCGTCCCACACCACGCCAGAGCCGGTGCCGGCCGGCACGCGCAGCACGTCGCGCGTCCACGGGTCGATCACCCGCTTGAGGGTGGTGATGTACACCACCGCCGGGCTGGCCTGGCGGAAGATGGCGATGGTGGCCTGCTCGTCCGCCGCCAGGTCGCCGCGCGGGGTCACCGTGCGCGGCTCGGCGCGCATGTGGATGTACCAGGCCTCCAGGTAGGGCCGCAGCAGGATGGCCAGCAGCACGAGCACGGCCGCCCACAGGGCGAGGCGGATGGTGCGCAGGGGATCGGGGACTCGGTTCATGACAGGCCGGCGCGATGACGGGGTGGCGCAAGCCTAGGCCATTCCCCGCGGGCGCGCCAGCGGCCCCCGCCTTGCTTTTGGGCACGTACCCCCTATATCAGGTGAAGGCCGGTCCGAAGCCGCCGGCCGCCAAAACAACACCACCACCCTGCCACCAAGGAGGCTGCCATGAAACGCATCGTGTTGCTCGCGCCGGACGTCGAGACGGCCGAGAAGATCACCAGCGAGCTGCTGGCCAACCGCATCCCCGAGAAACACATCCACATCATCGCCCGCGACGACGTGCCGCTCGGCGAGCTGCACGAGGCGGGCCTGGCCGAGCGCAGCGACCTGCTGCCGGCCCTCAGGCGCGGCGCGGCCGTGGGCGGCGCCACCGGCCTGCTGGCCGGGCTGGCGGCCATCGCCTTCCCCGGCATTGCCGTTGCCGGCGGCGCCGTGCTGCTGGCCACCACCCTGGCCGGCAGCGCCTTCGGCGCCTGGATGTCGGGCATGATCGGCGTGTCCGTGCCCAGCCACGAGCTGAAGGCATACGAAAAGGCCGTGGAGGCCGGCCAGTTGCTGATGATGATCGACGTGCCCAAGGCGCGCGCGGAGGAGATCACCCGGCTCATCCGCGCCCACCATCCCGAGGCGGACATCAAGGAGGTGGAATACTTCCCGCCGCCGCTGCCCGAAATCCCGGACAAGTAGCGCCGCGCCGTTGCCGCCCGGCGGTGGCCGGCTATATTCAGTACATGGGCCGGAAAAACCGGCGCTGCCGCTTAGCGGCACATTCCCGTTACCAAAGGAGAGACGACGATGATCGACTACCGCACCACCAACGACCTGCTGGGGGTCCACCTGCGGCCCGACTGGCAGGGCGGTGAGCAGGCCCTGCGCGAACGCGTGGCCCTGCGCGCCGACGAGGCGGGCTGGCGGCTGACCGACGCCCACTGGGACGTGGTCAAATTCCTCATCAACCTGTACGCCGACTACGGTGAGGAACTGCCCGAGGCGCGCGAACTGATGGAACGCCTGGACCAGCACTACGCCACCGAGGGCGGCGGCCGCTACCTCTACACCCTGTTCCCGCACGGCCCCATCGGCCAGATCTGCGCCCTCACCGACCTGCCCCTGCCGCGCCATGCCCGCGACATCGGCATGGGCGTGAGCTACTGAGCCCACGGTCCCGCCCCGCGCGGGGCGGGACCGTCCCCGTGGCGTTACTCGGTCACGCATCACCCCGCTGCGCCATGTGCCCGCCGTGCCATTCATCCCCTGTCCGTGACAACCCGGCACCTGCCGCTGTGTCCGGCCACGCTGCACGGCGCGCGGCCGGGCTATATCGACCCCGCCAAGAACCCCGACCTCGTCGGGCTAGACAGCCTGCAGATCCTCGACCGGGTGGTGAACGAATTCAGCC
>JALVPS010000412.1 GCA_027031685.1 Gammaproteobacteria bacterium
CTGCAGCGCCTGCGCGACGAGGCGCAGTTGCGCCGGGACATGCTGAGCGACGCCTGGATCAGCGAGGAGGTGCAGCCTGGCGACGTGCTCAGCCATGCCACCCCCGGCCTGCAGAAGGGCGTGCTGCGCAAGCTGCGGCGCGGCGAGTACCGGCGCGAGGCCGAGCTGGACCTGCACGGCCTGGACGCCGCCGGCGCGCGGCGTGCGTTGAGCGACTTCCTGCACGATGCGCACGTGGCTGGCTGGCGCTGCGTGCGCATCATCCATGGCAAGGGACTGCGCTCGACCAACCAGGGACCCGTGCTCAAATCACGCGTCAACACCTGGCTGCGTCAGCGGCGTGAGGTACTGGCCTTCTGCTCGGCCCGGCCCGATGACGGGGGCACCGGCGCCGTGTACGTGCTGCTGCGGCGCGCGCGCTGAGCGATGCTTTTTCTGTGATGCACGGCACAAGGTAACTGTAAATTCTGTAAATCCTTGCCGCAGTGCCCTGTTCCCGGCGCTGCCGACGGCTACCATCCGGCCACCTCTTCACCGATCGACCATTCCGAGGAGCCGGTTCCATGTCCCTTGCAACCCGTACCCTGCGTGCCGCACTGACCGGTCTGCTGACCCTGGCGGCCAACAGCGCCCTGGCCAAGGGCGAAATCAGTGCCATCTCCACCACTACCACGCCGGCCACGCCGCTCACCTACACCCTGGGCGCCGACACCTATCTGTGGGGCCAGGGCGACAACCTGAATGTGGACAGCATCGTCTATGCCGGTCACACCTACGCCTACCAGATCCTGGCCGACCAGGTGGTGCTGCGCCGGGTGGACAATGCCAACGCCAGCGGCAAGCCCTGCGGGCTGTTCGTGCAGACCACCGGCGCGCCGTTCTCCTACGCTCCCGACTATCCCGACGACGGCACCCACAACTGCGATCTGGCCGCCGTCATGGGGGGGCGCACCATCAACCTCGGCGCCCTGGACGTGTTCGCCAACACCGGCACCAACGCCAAGAACATCGAGCGCGTGGACTTCATCTTCAGCGGCGGCATCACCGCCCCGCTGGATCCCGCCCTGCTGGCCGAGACGGGTCACGTGGTCACCGAAAAGTCGGGCAACAACGCCGTGCGGATCGCCGCCATCCTGAGCCTGGACGACAATGGCGTGCCCAACGCCTTCGGCCCCCTGGTCACCGTCCACCCGGCCGGTTCGCCGGCCGCCGACATCCAGTACGGGCTGGTGGCCGCCACCCACATGGACTTCGACTTCCTGGCCAACGCGACCACCCCGCCGCAGGGCTATCCGCACCGCATCGGCAGCTCCAGCGAAACGCTGGGCATGGCCTTCGTCACCCTGGCCGATCTGGGCATCGCCGCCGGCCAGACCTATTACGGCTTCGCCTACTTCGCCCCTGACGTGGACCCGGCCACCGTCACCCTCACCGACCCGTCCACCTACCCGCTGGACACCGACGGCAGCGCCGGCGGGCCGGGTGATGCCGACCTGTACGGCGGCACCGCCGGCTATTTCGTGCTCGACGCCCTGCATGCCGTCAACGGCACCCTGTTCCGTGACGACAACCGCAACGGCACCCGCGATGGCGGCGAGGCGGGCGTGGCCGGCGTGGACCTGCGCCTGTACCGCGACGACGGCAATGGCAGCTTCGACGCGACCGACACCCTGCTGGCCACCCACGTCAGCGACAGCAGTGGCGCCTATGCCTTTACTGCCCTGGCCGATGGCACCTATTTCGTGCAGGTGGTCACCAGCGATCCCGACCTGCCGGACGGGGTCACCCCGCCCGCGCCGTACAAGGTGGTGCTGAGCGGCGCCAATGCCAGCGCCGACCTGCCCCTCGCCCCGGCCACCGCCGACCCGACGCCGCCTCCAACCACCGGCGTGTTGCCCGATTTCGACCACGACGGCCAGCCGGACGACGACGACATCGACGACGACAACGACGGCATCCCGGACAGCGTGGAGGGCACGGGCGATTTCGACGGTGACGGCATCCCCAATCACCACGACCTGGACGCCGACGGTGACGGCATCTCCGACCTGGAGGAATCCGGCCTGGCCGAGGTGGTACAGAACACCCTGGACGCCGATGGCGACGGCGCCGTGGATCCGGGCCAGGCCTTCGGCGCCAACGGCCTGGCGGACGGCATCGAGACCGTGCCCGGCTCCGGCCAGCCGGACTACGACCGCGACGGCAACGGCCCCGATGCCCCGGCCGACACCGACGGCGACGGCCACCCCGATTTTCTCGACCTGGATACCGACAACGATGGCATCCACGACGTCATCGAGGGCGGTCATGACGATGCCGACCGCGACGGCCACCTCGACCCGGCCGACGCCGGCCGCCTCACCAACGACCCGCCGGACACGGACGGCGACGGCATCCCCGACTACCGCGACCTGGACACCGACGACGACGGCCTGCTGGACATCGTCGAGGCCGGCGGCGTGGACGCCGATGGCAACGGGCGAGTGGACCGCTTCAGCGACCTGGACGGTGACGGCTATCATGACGCCTTCCTCGCCAGCCCGCTGCCTCTGCCCGACAGCGACGTGAACGGCGTGCGCGACTTCCGCCAGTGCAACTGCGCCCAGCCCCTGCGCACGGGGCTGGACGGCTACGGCGCCGGCGGCCTGGGCGGTGGCTGGCTGGCTCTGGCCCTGGCCGGCCTGCTGCGGCGCCGCGCGCGACGCGCCCTGGGGGCGGCCCTGACCGGCCTCCTGTTGGCCGGCACCGCCCATGGCGCCGACTCGCCGCCGGAGCGCGACTTCACCCAGCGCCTCTACCTGGGCGCCGGCCTGGGCATGTCGCGCCTGGAACCGGAGTCCGGCTGCCGCTGCTATCGCGTGGGCGACCGCCACGACCTGGCCTGGACCCTGACCTTGGGGGCCGACCTCGGCAAGCGGTGGAGCGTGGAGGGTTACTACGCCGACCTGGGCAGTGCCGGCATCGACAACCGCTTCGGACATGCCGCCGGCCACGTGGACTACCGCCACTACGGCCTGTCGCTTATCGGCTACCTGTGGAACGACCGCGACGCCGACGACTATCCGGGCGGTTTCGACGACGAGGGCTATTTCCGGCGCACCGGCCTGTCCGCCTACGCCCGCCTCGGCTGGGGCCGCATGGACAACAGCGCCGACCTGCCCTACGAGCGCGTGCACGACGACCACCTGCACCTGGGCCTGGGGCTGGAATACGGCTGGGACAACGGCCTGGCCGCCCGCGCCGAGCTGATCTCCTACGACACGGACGCCGCCCAGCTCAGCCTCGGCTTGGTCAAGCGCTTTGGCAAGGTGGCTGCCTGGACGCCGCCGCGCCCGGTGGCCCCCGCGGCCACCCCGACCC
>JALVPS010000413.1 GCA_027031685.1 Gammaproteobacteria bacterium
GGGGGTGGTCGATGCGGCCCACCAGCCGCTCGCGCTTGCCGCCGAAGCCGGGCCGCTTCTCCACGGCGAAGCCGGCCGCCTGCAGGTCGCGCCGCACCTGGCCGGCGGCGGTGTAGGTGGCGAAGGTGGCGCCGGGGCGGGACAGGCGGGCCACGGTGCGCAGCAGCTCCGCCTCCCACAGGGCGGGGTTGCGGGCCGGGGCGAAGCCGTCCAGGAACCAGGCGTCCACCTGCGCGGCCAGGCGCGGCAGGGTGTGGCGGGCGTCGCCCAGCAGCAGGGTGAGGGTCACGCCCCAGTCCGGGAACTCCAGCCGGTGCCAGCCGGGCAGCAGGGGCGGCCACTTTGCCACCAGGCGTTCGGCCAGGGGCGCCAGCGTTTCGAAGGGGGCCAGGGCGGCGCGCAGTCGCTTGCGCGACAGGGGGTGGGCCTCGCAGGAGACGAAGTCCAGCCGCGCCCCGGGGCGGCGGGTGGCGCGCCACAGCCGCACCGTCACCAGAAAGCTCAGCCCGGTGCCGAAGCCCAGCTCGCCGATGGTGAAGCGCCCGGCGGCCGGAAAGCGCGCCGCCAGGTCGTTGCCGTCGCAGAACACCACCTGCTTCTCGCGCAGCGGGTCGGCGCGGCTGGCGTAGTGGTCGCCGTAGCGGGGGCTGTACAGGTGCGGTTCGTGCTGTTGCGGCGTATCGTCGGTCACGGCTCGTTCATCAGGGGGAAAAGTGCACTATGCCAGACAGGGAAATCCGGCTGCCAGCACGCTGGCCGGCCGCCGCCACGCCGCCCTTGCGCAGTGCCCGGCTGCGCGTCAGCCCCGAGGATTTCGTGGTGGAGGAGCTGCCCGCCGCGAGCCCCGACGGGGCCGGCGAGCACCTGTGGGTGCAGGTGCGCAAGCGGGGCTGGAACACGGCCGACGTGGCCCGCGCGCTGGCGCGCTGGGCGGGCGTGCGGCCGCGCCAGGTCGGCTACGCCGGGCGCAAGGATCGGCACGCTGTCACCACCCAGTGGTTCAGCCTGCACCTGCCGGGGCGGCCGGACCCGGCGCCCGCCGCCTGGCCGACGGGCATCGAGGTGCTGGCCACGGCGCGCCACGGCCGCAAGCTGCAGCGCGGCGCCCTGCGCGGCAACGCCTTCCGTATCACCCTGCGCGCGGTGCGCGGTGACACCTCGGCGCTGGGCGACTGGGCCGAGGCCGTGGCGCGGCGCGGCTTCCCCAACTATTTCGGCCCGCAGCGCTTCGGTCGCGGCGGCGCCAACCTGGCCCAGGCGGCGGACTGGTTCGCCGGCCGGTATCGGCCGCGCGGCAAGGCGGCGGCCGGCATGCTGCTGTCGGCGGCGCGCGCCTTCCTGTTCAACCGCGTGCTGGCCGCGCGGGTGGCCGACGGCAGCTGGCGGCGCGCCCTGCCGGGCGAGCTCATGATGCTGGACGGCAGCCGCAGCCTGTTCGCCGCCCCGGACCCGGACGCCGTCCTGCAGGCGCGCATCGACGCCGGCGACGCCCACCCCACCGGCCCCCTGCCGGGCAAGCCCGCCGCCCTGCAGCCCGAGGCGGCGGTGGCCGCCCTGGAGCAGCGCGTGCTGCAGGATCATCCCGCCCTGCTGGCTGGCCTCGTCGCCCAGGGGGCGCAGGCCGCCCGCCGCCCCCTGCGCGCCCGTCCCGAGGGCGTCGCCGTGGCCGTGGACGGCGACAGCGTGATCCTCTCCTTCACCCTCGGCGCCGGCAGCTACGCCACCGCCCTGCTGGGCGAGCTGGTGGAGACGGTGGCGGAGGGGCCGGTGGAGGGCAGGGATGCCACGCCCCGTGGTGCCTGACCGGTGCGAGGCGGCGGGTGATTCAGGGCGCCGCGCAGTGCCGCCGGCAGACGGCGCGGATGCGCGGCCAGGCCCATTCCCAGCCGATGCGTTCCTGTTCCAGGCGCACCCCCGGACGCCAGTGGCCTTGCCGCAGGCGGGCATAGAGGGCCTGCTCGTCGGGGGTGAGGCGGGCCAGTGTCTCGGCCGTGGCAGGGCGTGTCTCGTGGCCCCACAGGGCGCGATGGGCGAGCAGGGTGGCCTCGTCCATGAGCAGGGCGCGGGCTTGCGGCAGGTGCTGGCGCAGGCGGTCCAGGATGACGAGGCCGTGCGTGTCGGTGTCGCCCCAGTAGTACACGGGCAGATCCCGCAGCCAGGGGATCCGGCCGTAGGCGTCCACGGCGTAGCCCTGGGCCATGAACACCACCGCCCCGGGCAGCGCCTCGAAGGCCAGGCCGGTGCGCAGGTTCTCGACGATGAAGGCGAGCGCCGGTCGCAGGGGCAGCCGGGCGATGTCCGCCAGCGGCGCGGACAGGTCGCCCAGGCCGCCGAGCGGGGCGCGCAGGGCCGGATCGAGCAGTCGCAGGCGCAGCAGGGCGGGCTCGCGGCGCAGTCCGGCCAGCTGCAAGAAGTCGCCCCAGCTGGTGCCGTGCAGGGCGCGCAGCAACCGGGTGAGCAGGCCCCGGTGGGTCTCGGCCCACTTGCTGTCCAGCCCGGCGATGGGCAGCTGGCGCAGGTAGAGACCGCTGCGTGGGTGGGTCGCCAGCCAGGTCAGCAGGTCGCGCAGGCGCTGGAAGTCCGCCTCCGGCGCCGTCATCAGCCAGTCGATGTGGCCCGCCAGGGGCTCCGCGAGGGCGGGAAAGGCCCCGCTCAGCAGGGCGTGGCGCCGCCGCGCCAGGCGCCAGCGCGTCCCCTCACCCAGCCAGTCGGCGATGCCCGCGGCATCCTCGAAGACCAGCCGCTCGGGCAGGCGCTGCGTGCCGGCGCGGGGCCACCGACGCTCGACCCAGTGGACCGTGCCAGGCCCGTCCCAGCGGGCCCACTGCTCGGCCCAGCGGCGTACGGCCGTCAGGTCGGCCAGCGCGAGGCGCTCGGTGGGCAGGCCCAGGGGCAGGGTCTGCGGCCAGCTGCCGCGGCCTTGCAGCCACGCACCGCGCTGGCGCTGGAAGCGCCGTTGCAGGCGCTGGCGGACGTCCTCGCTATCCAGCAGCGGCGGCATGGTCGGGCAGGGCCAGGCGCCGCCGCGCGTGATCGTAGTCGATGGACAGGGTGGCCGAGTGGCGGCGCTCGCTGATGTCCACGAAACAGGCGCCGCCGATGAAGGGCTCCAGGGTCATGACCGATTTCAGCGGCGTGGCGACGATCATCTGGAAACCGAACCGGTGGAAGATGTTCATGACCAGCTCGGTGAACTCGCTGTCGGCCTTGCCGAAGGCCTCGTCCAGCACCACGGGGGCGTACACGGGCGGCTCGCCCTCGCTGCCGCCCAGCTGGTAGTGCAGGGCGGCGGCCAGGCAGGTGGTGGTGAGCTTCTCGCGCTGGCCGCCGGACTTGCCGGCGCCGGAGCGGTACACCTCCACTTCGCGGCCCTCGACGTCGATCTCCCGGCCGATGAATTCCACGTGCTGGCGCACGTCCAGCACCCGGTTGCGCCAGCGTTGCTGCTCGGGGTCCTGGCCGCTCAGGCGGTGCACCAGGTCGCGCAGCACGGCAAAGCGCTCCTCGGCCCGCTCCCGGTCGGCGGCCCAGGCGTGCTGCAGCACCTCGCGCACCTGCTCGCGGAAGCGACGCACGTCCTCCAGGTGCCGGTCGGCCACCTCGATCTGCAGATGGGTGCCGATGTTGAACTCGGCCTCGGCCAGGCCGGCGTTGACCAGCTCCATGCGCTCGTGGATCTCCTTGCGGGCCTGGTTGATGTGGGTGTTGAGCGCGGCCAGGTTCTCGCTGCTCTGCTCCTGCAAGAGGTCGAAGAAGCGCTGTTCATGCTGCGGCAGGCCGTCGCGCTCGATGCGCTCCAGCAGGGCGAGGTAATCGGGCGCCGAGGCGGCGGTGTCGTCCATGTCGCCCGCCTCCATGGGCCATTCGCGGCGAAAATCGCGGAAACAGCGCTCCATGAGGCGCTCCTGCTCCGCCTGCTCCCGGGCGCGGGCCTGCTGTTCGGCGTGCAGGCCCCGTTCCACCCGGTTACGCAGGTTGTCCAGGCTGGCCAGGGTGACACGCCGCTCGAGCGCCGCGAAGCGGCGGTCCAGGGCCTCGCGCAGCGGGGTGCTCAGCGTGCGTCCGGCCAGGCGGGCGTCCAGTTCGGCCCGTTCGGTCTGGTACTCGTTGCGACGCAGGGCCAGGGCCTGGCGGCGGGCGCGCAGCTCGTTGAGGGCATCGGTGGCCGCGCGCAGCTCCTGGCGGCGGGCCGCGATGCGCTCGCCCAGCTCGCGCAGGGCCGCGTTGCCCGCGCGCAGCTCGTCCAGCTGGCGTTGCAGGGCATCGACATGGGCCGCGGCCGAGGCCAGGTCGATTTCCCGCCAGGCGAGATTGGCCAGGCTCTGGCAGTGCAGCACGAGCTCGCCGTGCCGCTCGCGCTCGGCGGCCAGTGTGCGCAGCGCACTCTGCAGGGCGCCCAGGCGCGTCCCCAGCTGGCGGGCCTGGGCTTGGTACAGGGCCAGCTTCTCGCGATTGTCGAAGCCCAGCACCCAGCGGCGCCGGTCGTCGATGCGGTGGCGGTCGTCCTTCTCGTGGCGCCAGCGGTTGTGCTTGACCTGCCCCTGCACGGTGAGGGCCCGTTCCGCGGCGCGAAAGGCGTGCAGGTCGTCCACACAGGCATAGTCGAAGCGGCGGGCGAGTTCCCCGCGCAGCCAGTCGGCGAACGGGCCGGGCTTGATCTCCAGCTTGGCCGGCAGGGCCTGCGGATGCAGGGGGCGGGGACGGCGGTCCTGGTCTTCGCCCACGCGGTAGTACACCAGGCGCCGTCCCAGGCTGTGCTCGTTGACGTAGCGGCTCAGCGTCGGGTAGTGGCGCTCGCTCACCAGCAGCGACAGGCCGAAGCCATGCAGGACACGCTCGATGGCCCCGCGCCAGGCGGCCTGGTCGGCGCGCACCTGCAGCAGCTCGCCGGCGAAGGGCAGATCGGTCTCGTCGATGCCCAGGTCGGCGGCGATGCGCGCCCGCAGCTCCAGCATGGCGGCGTCGATGTTGGAGGGCTGGCGTTGCAGGGCCTCGATCTCGCGGCGGATGGCCAGGAATTCCTGTTCCAGCTGGCGCTTCTCGTCCCGCAGGGCGTCGCGGCGTGCCTCGCTGCGCCGCTCGGTGTCGCGGCGCCGTTCCAGGGTCTCCCGGGCGCGCGCGGCGAGGGCCGCGCAGGCCTCGGCGCTGTCTGGCAGCTCGGTCGCCAGGGCGCGGCAGGCCGGCGCCAGCTGGGCACGCCTGGCCTCGCACAGGGCGTGCCGCTCCCGGGCCTGGGCCAGCTCGGCCTCCAGCTGGGCGATGCGCGCGCCGCCCTGCGCCCGATGCCGGTCGCGCAGGGTGTCCAATTCCTCCTGGAGCCGCTCGCAGCGGGCCTGCGCCTCGCTCTCGCGGCCGGCCAGGGTGGCGTCCTGCGTGGCCAGCTCGGCGCTGGCCGCGTCCAGCAGCGCCCGTCGGCGCTGGTCGCGGTAGGTGTCCAGGGCCTCCGACTGGGCGCGCAGGGCGTTCAGCTCGCGGGCCAGCGCCGCATGGCGCTGGTGGGCGTCGCGGGCCGGCGCCAGGGTCTCCACCTGACGGCGCGCCGTGACCACCGCCTGGTGGGCGCCGTCCAGCTCGGCGAATTCTTCCACCAGGCGCCGCGCCACCTCGAAGCTGCGCGGCGGCTCCAGCATGAACTCGCGGAGGAAGGCATTCAGGTCGCCCAGGTTCTTGGCCGACTGGGTCTTGTGCAGCAGGCGCAGGGCCAGCTCGGAGCCGATGGCCAGCAGGCGCCGCAGCCGCTCGCCGTAGGGGCGGAACTTGTCGAAGTGGTACACGTCGGGCAGGCGGTGCTTGAGGGCGCGCCGGTCCAGCTCGAAGTCGGCCAGCTCGGTGGCGATGGAGAAGGACCGCTCGGCGATGATGAAGTGCTTGACCACATCGGCGTTGCGGCTGGAGCGGCCGCGCAGCCAGAACAGTTGCACCAGGGTCACCACGCGCCCCTCGTCGTTCCGGTATTCCAGGGCTACGGCCGACCAGGTGGTGCCGTTGCGCAGGTGGTGGGTGGTGATCTCGCCGGTGGTCTCGTCCTTGCGGTCGGCCCAGGCGCCGCGCACGTAGGAGGCCAGGTTGCGGTCGTGGCGGCGCCCGTCGCCCTCGCGCGCGGCGGTGTTGAACGACAGCCACTGGGGTGGCACCAGCAGGGTGGCGATGGCGTCCAGCAGGGTGGACTTGCCGGAGCCGGAGCGGCCCACGAACAGGAAGCCCTCCTCGGCGATGGGGATGTCGTGCAGGCCGGAGAAGGTGCCCCAGTTGTACACCTGCAGGCGGCGCATGCGCATCTGGCGGGCGCGGGCCAGCGCGGTGTCGTCCCGGAACAGGTCGTGCGGCTTCACGGCGTGTCCTCCGCCGCTGGGCCGGACCGTGCGCTGGCGGCATAGAGGGTGGACAGGGCGGCCACCTCCTCGGCGCCGAACATGAGCTTGAGCGAGGGCGACACCAGATAGCGGTCGTCGCTGCCGCGCACGCGGGCCAGCAGGTTGTTCTTCTTGGCCTTCTCGATGGCCGCGCGGGCCCGCTTGTCGAAGCCGGCGCGGTCGGTGCTGAGCCTGTGGCGGTACAGGCGCAGCTGCTCGAGCATGTCGTCCAGCGACACCACGGCCCGCTCGCCGCGCGTCTCGGCGGCGGTGAGCTGGCCGCGCAGGTAGAGCAGCAGAACGGAGTCGATGAAGGTCAGCGGCGAGCGGCGCAGCAGGATGGGCGCCTCCAGTTCGCCGGTGTCGGCCTGGCGGGTAAAGGCGACGCCGCTGTCGGCGTCCAGCACCAGGTCGAGGAACAGTTCCGCCAGACGTGAGCGGATGGCCGCCTCGTGCTGCAGCAGGGCCGGCCACAGGCGCGGGTGACGCTCGCGGTCCAGGGCGGGGCCGAGCAGCAGCTGCACCAGCACGCGGCGCGCGTTTTCGGGCAGCACGCCGGTGTCGCCGGGGTAGAGGGGCTGGGGCGCCGGGCCGGCGGAAGGGTCAGGGGGCGTGGTGTCGGTGGCTTCGCTCATGTCGCTCGTGTGGCCCGCGCGTCTCGATGGCGGGCAATGGGGGCAGTGTAGGGTGGCATCGCGGCAGTGCAAGGGGGTCATGGCCGCGCCGTGCCGTCGGTGGCGCGGCGCACGAAGAACAGTTTGGGGATCCAGGCGCTGCGGGGGGTGCCGTCCAGGCCCCGCCAGGCGACCCGCTCGCGCTGGTCGGTGCGCACGCCGTCGCGCACGGCCAGGGCCAGGTAGCCCACCACGCTGCCCAGGCCCTGCTCGGCCGGGAAACGGTCCAGCAGCTCGCCGATGCTGATCTGCTCCACTTCGTCCAGGGCCTGCCGCACGTGTGTCCGCAGGGCGCGGAAGTCGATCTCGGAATGGGCCAGCAGCTCGCGGATGCCGGCGAGGCTGATGTGGGCCTCGCCGGCGGTGGCGAGGCCGCCCTCCACGGCGTCCAGGCTGGGGTCGTGCAGGCGGAACTGGGACAGCGAACGGATGGTGGCGCTGGTCAGGTGCAGCGAGCGGCCCAGCTCGGCCTGGGGCTTGATGTCGTCCTTGATGGCCAGGGCGCGGCGCTGGGCCGCCTTGAGCAGGCGGTTGATGCGCCGTTGCTCGCGAAACTGCTGGCTCTGCACGAACTGGCGCAGGCCGCGGGCAAGGCGTTGCGACGCCTCGTGCACTTCGCCGCCGCGCTCCAGCAGTTCGCGCAGCAGGCCGAGCAGGAAACGCCGCTCGCGCCCCGCCAGTTGGCGGCTGAAGCCGCGCCCCATGATCTGCTCCAGCGCCTCGTCCACCCGGGTGCTCTGCTCCGGGTCGGTGAGCAGGCGCCAGAAGGCCTTGAAGCTGCGCCCGGCCTCGCTCTCGGCGATCAGGTCGATGCCGTCGAACAGGGCTGCCAGCACCTCGCCGCGCTGCTCGTCGTTGTCCACGATACGCTCGCGCAGTTCGCGGTTGAGGGTCTGGAAACGGTCGCGCACGCGGTGGAAGTCGGCGCCCAGCTCGTCGGCCAGGGCGATGATCTCGCGCGCCCGCTCCACTGCCTGCTCGTCGCTCAGCGGGCGCAGCCGCCCCTCGCGCGCGGCGCGGATCTGGCGGTCGATGCGGTCCCGCTCCCGTTGCAGGGCCTCGATGCGGCGCCGTGGATCGGGCTCGGTCTGTTCGGCCAGCTGCTGCAATTGTTGCAGCACCACGCTCAGGCGACTCTCCGTGGCCACGGCGCGCTCCTCGCCCAGTCCCTGCACGAAGCGGATGGCCTGAACCGCCGCTGTGCTCAGGGCGTACTCCTCCTCGCCGGCCTGATCGGAGTAGCTCCGCTCCAGGTAGCCGTGGTTGAGCCACTGCGCCAGATAGGCCTGCGCGGTCTGCGGCAGGTCGAGGCCCTGCAGGCGCAGCGCCGCCAGGTCCTGCTCCAGGCGCTCCACCAGGATGGAGGCCGGCAGGTGGCGCTCGCCCTCCAGCAGATGGGCCTGCAACAGGCCCAGCGCAACGGGGGCGTTGTCGTAGGTGAGCAGGCGCCAGGCGCTGGCGGCCCGCAGGCGCTGATAGGTGAGGACGAGACGGGGTGCTTTCATGGGTGCCGGATCCGCCGCGCCCTGCGCGACGGGATCATCGGCAAACTACCATGCGTCTCCGCCGCTGCAAAGCCCGTGGTGGCACGGCACGCCCTGCCCCGCAAACGTGGGAGAATGCCCGGCAACGCTTGGATGACATGCGCAGGAGAGAGCCATGACACTGGATGAGTTCCGCGCCTCGCTGCAGGCGGATGCGCCCCCGGCGGGCCTGCCTGGGGTGGTGCAGGCCTTGTGGCACGAGGCCCGCGGCGACTGGGACCGCGCGCACCGCATCGTGCAGGAGCTGCCCGATCGGGACGCCGCCTGGGTGCACGCCTACCTGCACCGCAAGGAGGGCGACCACTGGAACGCCGGCTACTGGTACAACCGTGCCGGCCGCCCGCGCAGCGAACGGCCGCTGGACGAGGAATGGGGCGAGATCGCCGCCGCCCTGCTGGCGAAGGCCGATTGAGTTGCGTGATGCCCCTGGGGCCCTGGCCACGCCCACGCCGCTTCCGCTGCGCTTGAAGCGGCCTACCCTGAGCCGCCGGCTGGGTAGTCAGCTATAAGAAGGCAAAAAAAGATGGGGACCCTCAGAGCTCGGCGAGCAGATACCATCTGCCCGTGCTGAACCGAGATATTGGAGGTGTCCCCATGAGTAAGCGTAGGTACAAGAGCGAGAAATTCAAGCGGGTGGACTGGGATGCGGTGGCCGATCGGGTCAAAGGCGGGCGGGTCGTCCTGGCGGTGGATGTCGCGAAGGAGGACTTCGTGGCGACGCTCATGGATGCTCGTCAGGAGGCGCTGCTGACCTTTGGCTGGCGTCATCCGATGGAGACTGGCGAGGTACTCGAGCGGATACGCTGGCTGGGGCGCCTCTGCCGGTTGGAAGTGGCCCTGGAGCCCAGTGGCACCTATGGCGATGTTCTGGTCTGGCAGCTGCAGCAGGCCGGGATTGCGCTCTACCGGGTCAGCCCGAAGCGGGTGCACGATGCTGCCGAGGTGTTCGATGGTGTGCCGAGTCTGCACGATGCGAAGGCGGCCCATCTGATCGGGCGGCTGCACTTGCAAGGGGCCAGCCAGCCGTGGCAGGGGCTATCGGAGGACCGCCGTGCCATGAAGGCCATGGAGAGCCGCCTGAGCTTGTGCAAGCACCATGAACAGGCCGCCTGCAACCGACTGGAAGCCCTGTTGAGCCGCCACTGGCCCGAGGTGCTCTGTGTACTGCCCCTGGGGTCGATGACGCTGGCGGCGCTGATCGGCACCTATGGCACCCCGGCCGCGGTGGCCGCCGATCCCGAAGGGGCCGTTTTGCTGATGCGCCGGGTAGGCGGTGTAGGGTTGAGCGAGGAGAAGATCCAGGCTGGGTTGCCCCTCGAATATTCTGGACACACATTTGGTTTCAGAGTGAGAGCAAGAGGAGGTGTCCATGAGCAAGCAATCATCGGTGAAACGTTGGTCGGCGAAGCGCAAGCAAGAAGTCGTGCTGC